>NZ_CP092334.1:3696200-3996717 GCF_018595685.2 Flavihumibacter rivuli | reverse complement strand
CCAGGAAAACCCCGGCCATGATCAGCCTGATTACAGTACTTCTGGATTGATTGAATACCGACATGTACGATCGAAGTTCGAATAGTTATACTATCTCAAAGCCTTGTCCAATGAAAATTTCTAAATACGAAGTTAATCAGCGTGGAGTTCCGATAGAATTGTCCATGTTTTTTAACTGCCCCTTCACTAAAGCCCCCTGTTCCCTTTAGCCCTTACCCAGCCACCTTAGCGGGCAGCATTGGTGCGGTAGCGCTCCTTCCTCGAGAAAAGCAATTCTGTGATCAGGATCAACAGCAGGCTGACACCCGTTGTGGCCAATACTTTTCCAATGAAATAAAAGAAGTTGCCAAACTCCAGCCATTCCAGGAGGACCAGGTAGGTATGGTGTAGCAGGGTTAGCACCAGCACCAGGGTTGCATAGGGCGCCCATCCCATGCTATAGATGGATGGTGAAGCATAGCTCTGCTCTGCAGCTTCCTGCCTGATCAGCAGGGATACCAGGAAGGGCCTGACATAAGCGATCAGCACACAGGCGGCGGCATGCAGGCCCGGCGTTACAAGGAAATAATCCAATGACAATCCAAATAGGAAAGCCACGAACATCAGCCACGCACGCCCCATATTAAAGGGTAGCCAAATGATATAGAGGAAATAGAGGTAAGGCACTACAAACCTATGCAAAGGCGGGATCTTATGCAGGACATACACCTGTACCAGGATGAACAGGATAAATCGCAAGGTATTTTTTACAAGATCACTCATTGGTTCGTTTGGTTGCTTCTTCCAGTTTCAATTGCTCTTCGCGCTGCAGGTTGGCTACCAGGTACACATACTGCACCTTTGAAAAATTGGTGGCCGGCTTCAGCCTTAAGGTGAAAAAGTTGGTGCTGGGATCGTTCAGGACCGCATCTACCGTTCCCACCAGGATATTGGGCGGGAAGATGGAGGACAATTCACTGGTCAGTACAGAATCCCCTTTTTGCAACTTCACGCTCTTGGGGATATTACGCATCTGGATATACTCGGGGCTCACCCCATCCCAGCTCACAGTACCCCTTTCACCCGTACGCTTCAGTTTCGCATCCACCTTAAACTGGCGGCTCAGCACCGACATGACCGTAGCGAAATTGCTGCTGACATTGACCACGCGGCCTACCACTCCGGTGGGTCCTATGACCGCCATATCTTCTTTCACCCCCTGGGCTGATCCCCTGTGAACGGTAAAGAAATTGGTTTGCGTAGTAACGAAGCTTCCTACCACCCTGCCTTCCAGGTAATCGTACTTCTGGAACTTCAGCAAGGAATCCACCCTGATGGAATCAACCACCTGGATCTTGTTGGTGTCGGCTGTTTCGTAATTGGACCGAAGCAGGCGGCGAAGGGCAATATTCTCTTCCACGAGCGCCTCATTGGCCTTCTTCAGTTTGAAATAGTATTCAACATTGTTGTAGCGCTCATTCACCCTGCCGGTCACTTCGCTGGCAACACCCAGGAAGGCCGCTTCATGAAACTTGTTGAAGCGGAACAGGAAAGAAAGTGCCACGATCTGTAATACCAGGAAAAAAAGGAAATTGAAATACCTCCGGATAAACAGGAATATATTACGCATACAGCTCCTCCCTGACTACCCCTGTGGTGGTCATTTTATCAAATCCACAATCTTTGACATATTGCTCCATGCTGTAGCCTTTATACCATTTAGGTTAACGAAGGCATTAACGCATCACGAAAGGATAACGGTCGTAATTCTTGAGGGCGATACCGGTACCGCGAACCACGCTCTTTAATGGATCGTCTGCCACATGAACGGGCAGCTTGATCTTTTGGCTGAGACGCTTGTCCAGTCCACGCAACAAGGCACCACCACCTGTGATGTACAATCCACGACGATAAATATCAGCAGCCAATTCGGGTGGCGTTGTTTCAAGGGCTTTGAGAATAGCTTCTTCGATCTTGAAGATGCTCTTATCGAGGGCTTCTGCGATCTCCTGGTAGCTTACCATGATCTGTTTGGGAATACCCGTTACCAGGTCACGGCCGTTCACCGGGATATCATCCGGCGGGTTATCGAGGTCCTTCATGGCAGCACCGATCTGGATCTTGATCTGTTCAGCAGTCCTTTCCCCGATCAACAGGCTATGGTAACGACGCAGGGCTTCCATGATATCTGCAGTGAATTCATCACCGGCAATACGGATGGACTGGTCACACACAATACCAGCCAGGGCGATAACGGTAATACCGGTAGTTCCACCACCGATATCAATGATCATATTACCAACGGGTTCTTCAACGTCAATGCCAATACCCAGCGCAGCGGCCATGGGTTCGTGGATAAGGTAGACCTCCTTGGCTCCAGCCTGCTCCGCGCTGTCGCGAACCGCACGCTTCTCCACTTCCGTAATGGAAGAGGGAATACAGATCATCATCCTCCAGCTTGGCGGGAAAAGGGGTTTTTTGGGATAGATCATCTTGATCATTTCCCTTATCATCAGTTCGGCGGCATTAAAGTCGGCAATTACACCGTCCTTCAAAGGGCGAACAGTACGAATACTCTCATGTGTCTTCTCGTGCATCATCAATGCGCGCTTACCCACCGCCAGCACATTCTTCGGATTGTTACGGTCCAGCGCCACAATAGATGGCTCATTCACCACAATTTCATCGTTATGTATGATTAGGGTATTGGCAGTACCCAGATCCATTGCGATTTCCTGGGTCAGAAAATTGAATAATCCCATGTTGTTGAGGTCAGATTTTTAATCAGGATATACAGTCAGCAAAATTGATGCAAATAATTTGATTTATCAAAGTAGCAAGCCTGCAATCGAACTATTTTTTCCACAATTAGCCAACCTTTGCAAAAACGGTAAAATCCGGCATTTCGTGCACATCAGGATTAAAATTCATGCCACATTTTGGTTGATCGTCCCCGTGTAAGGTAATTTCTGAATGAAACGCAGTACTGGCAAAGGTTTACAAAGATCCAGCACAACATGTTGCGCAATGCTGTTAACTTAGACCCATGTCCGCCAAAACACCCATTATCACTAAACCGGTGTGGATCCTCTCCTTTGTGAGCCTGTTCACTGACTTCGCCAGTGAAATGCTTTACCCGGTGGTGCCCGTATACCTGAAGGAGATCGGTTTCTCTGTAGCCCTGATCGGCCTTCTTGAAGGATTGGCTGAACTCACTGTTGGCATTAGCAAAGGCTATTTTGGCAAACGTTCCGACGAGACCGGTCTCAGGCTGCCCTTCGTGAAGCTGGGCTATGGACTTAGTGCCCTTTCCAAACCCATGATGGCAATGTTCAGTTTCCCCTTCTGGATCTTCCTGGCCAGGACCACCGACCGGCTGGGAAAGGGCATTCGTACCGCAGCCAGGGATGCACTCCTGGCCCAGGCTTCAGACCCCTCTAACAGGGCCAGGGTATTCAGCTTCCACAGAAGCTGGGACACGGTTGGCGCTGTACTGGGTCCCTTGACGGCATTGGCTTTCCTGCATTTTGCACCCGGTCATTACAAGGAATTGTTCTACCTGGCATTCATCCCTGGCATCATCGCTGTTGCCCTGATCTTCCTGCTAAAAGAAACACCCGGCCGGCGGACCGAAAAGAAAGGGGGATTCTTCTCCTATTTTGGCTATTGGAAAGAGGCAGGCTGGGATTACAAAAGATTACTGGTTGGCTTACTGGTGTTCGCCCTGGCCAATAGTTCGGACGCTTTCCTGTTGTTGCAGGCCAGGGAAGTCACGCAAAGTGATAGCATCACCATTGGCGCCTATATTTTCTACAACCTGGTCTATGCCATCAGTGCTTATCCCATGGGCATCCTGGCGGATAAATGGGGTAAAAGGGGTACTTTCATGGCAGGCCTGCTCCTGTTCATTCTTGTCTACACGGGCTTTGCCTTTGTAGGATCTGCTACTGGAGTATTTATCCTTTTCACCTTGTATGGGCTCTATGCTGCCGCAACGGAAGGGATCGCCAAAGCCTGGATCAGCAACCTGGCCACCCCCGGCCAAACCGCCACTTCACTGGGACTTTACAATTCCACCCAAAGCCTTTGCACGCTGCTGGCCAGTACCTTTGGCGGTATCTTATGGACCGCAGGCGGCGCCAGCTTTACATTCCTGACCGCAGCGATCCTTGCCGGGGTATCACTAATCTATTTCACCCTGGCCTATCGCGGGAAATAATGGATGGGAAGAATTCCCCAACCACTGGCCGGGAGGGACCAGGCGCCTATTGCCCAAACAACCAATCAGCCCCTGGAAACGAATCCCAGCCTGGCTTCCATTCGTTGGGCGAGATGGGGAAGCTTCCTTCTTTCGATGAGGAAACTGGTCAGTTGGGCGATCTCCCTGAAGATATAATGCTTGTCCACCGCACCTTTGAGGTATTCCTTGCCGGTACTGCCCCCCGTTCCCACACGGGTGCCGATCATGCGGTGAACCATATTCATATGGCGGTAACGCCAGGTACTCAGTTGCTCATCGATCTCCAGTAGAACATTCAGCAATTGGAAGGGCTGCTGCAACATGGGGTAACCACGGTAAAGCATGATGAACAGGGCCGCCCTGCAAGCCCTTGGGGAAAATTGACGGGTTGCTTCGCCTGGTCCGATGAATACGGTATCAAACCCGCCCAGGTTATTGCGCTCATTCTCCCGGAGGCTGTTGCGATACCGTTCCAGGTAGGTATCCCAAAAAATATGGCCGGTCGCAGCATTGCCTTCGCCGGCAAATTCCTGCCAATTCTCTGCTTCCTCGAAAAATGGCATGCGCTCCAGCCACTGGTTGATCAGGCTCAGCAGCGACTGCTTCTGTTCGGCCGCCTTAATCATGGCAACATGTTCTGGCCTGAGTTGGGAAAGGTAATATTCCTGGCCGTGACGTTGCTGGAAAGGCAATCCCAGCCTGGCTTCCAGGGCCTTGAACTGCCAGCTCTGGAACCCAGAGGCAGGGCGCAGCATATCCCTGAAATCCAGGAAGTCCATGGGCGTCATGGTCTCCATGATATCAATCTGGTGCACCAGCACCTTCAGTATGGTCACCACCCGGTTTAGCCGGTGTACCACGGTTTGCAGTTCCGGGGAATTGTCGTTCAACTCCGGCTGGAGCATGATGGCATTGACAGACTCCACCTCATACATCACCTGCTTGAACCATAATTCATAAGCCTGGTGGATGATGATGAACAGCATCTCGTCGTGCGCAGGCTGTTGCAATAAGTCGCTTTCCGGGGCCTGGGCACCCAGTATCTTGTCGAGTTGCAGGTAGTCGGAATAATGTACTTCTTTCATGAATGGCAATTAAGGGCTTTTGCGATCCGCTTTAAACAATCGTTATTAGGGAAGAATGGAGTTCTTATTCGAACTCATAACCGATATCCCTACGGTAATACATTCCATCAAAGCTGATCTTCTCCAGGGCAGCCTTTGACTTCGAAACCGCATCGGTTACGCTATTCCCATAAGAGGTAACGCAAAGCACCCGGCCTCCGGCAGTAACGGTATTTCCGTCCTTAATTGCTGTGCCCGCATGGAAAAGGATACTGTCCGGTGAGCCAATGGCATCGAGCCCGCTGATCACTTTACCTTTTGCATAATCACCGGGATAACCGCCGCTAACGGCCATAACGGTACAGGCTACACGAGGATCGTGCTTCACCTCCATGCCTGCCAGTTCCTGCTTCCCTGTGGCCACCAGCAATTCCACCAGGTCGGACTGGAGCCGGGGCATCACCACCTCTGTCTCAGGGTCACCCATGCGGCAATTGTATTCGATCACATAGGGGTTGTTACCCACCTTGATAAGGCCGAAAAACACAAAACCTTTATAGTCGATGGCTTCTTCCTTAAGTCCATTGATAGTGGGCACCACTACCTGGTCGATCACCTTCTTCATGAAAGCATCATCCGCAAATGGGACAGGGCTAACTGCACCCATACCGCCGGTATTCAGGCCGGCATCCCCTTCTCCGATCCGCTTATAATCTTTTGCCTCCGGCAACAGCACATAACTCTTCCCATCGGTGAGGGCAAACACACTCAATTCAATCCCCGACAGGAACTGTTCGATCACCACCTTTTTACTGGCATCGCCAAACTTGCTGGCCTTGATCATCTGCTCAAATTCATCCAGGGCTTCTTCTGTATCATTCAGGATCAATACCCCCTTACCGGCTGCCAGTCCATCGGCCTTCAGCACAATAGGCAGGCTGTGCTGGCGGATATAGTCCAGGCCGTCTTCAAAATTCTGCTCGTCAAATTCCCGGTAGGCAGCGGTAGGAATGCCATGGCGCTGCATGAAGGCCTTGGCGAAAGCCTTGCTGCCTTCCAGTTGTGCCCCATACTGGGAAGGCCCGATCACCGGCATTCCTTCAACAGGATTGGCCTTGAAATAATCCACCACTCCTTTTACCAGCGGTTCTTCCGGACCAACCAACACCAGTCCAACCTTCTGCTCCATGCAAAACTGCCTGATAGCCGGGAAATCGGTAATGGAAAGGGCTATATTGGTACCGCATCCCGCCGTACCGGCATTCCCCGGGGCTATAAAAAGTTGACTGCAAAGAGGGCTTTGGGCAATTTTCCAGGCCAGGGCATGTTCCCTTCCGCCTGATCCAAGAAGCAAAATGTTCATGACAATGAATTGGTATATGATGAAGGTTGGAATAAGTTTCCGGCTGCGAAAATAGAGAAATGCAGGCAGTGACCGGTAAAAATCGGCCTGCCATAGCTATAAGTATTGCCCTGAAGTGCAGCCCTGTATTGATTTTATCTTTATTTTGCCCACTTATCGTTCATTCCAAATCAAAACCCTTCAAGAAAAAACGATTTATGAGTCAAACAGCGATTGCTTCGCAAACCGGACATCCCAAAGGCCTGCGTGTGCTTTTTGCCACCGAAATGTGGGAGCGATTCAACTTCTACGGCATGCGTGCCCTGCTCACCCTCTTCCTTGTAAATGCTTTGGCCTTCTCTAAATCGGAGGCCTCTGTTATTTATGGAGGTTTCCTTGGCCTCAGTTACCTAACCCCTATGCTGGGTGGTTACGTGTCGGACCGCTTCCTGGGCAACCGGATGTGTATCCTGTTGGGTGGATTTATCATGGCCATCGGGCAGCTCCTGCTGTTCAGCTCGGCCAGTATGTACGCCGGAAGCCAGGGAGTAGCCACAGCGCTGATGTGGTCCGGCCTTGGCACCATCATCATTGGAAACGGCTTGTTCAAGCCCAATATTTCTTCCATGGTAGGGCAATTGTACGGCAAGGGGGACAACAGGCTGGATTCCGCCTTTACGATCTTCTACATGGGTATCAACGTAGGCGCCTTCCTGGGCATGACCATTTGCCCATTAGTGGGTGATGTGGTACTCGAAGACGGCACCCGTGTTGTTGCTGCTTTCAAATGGGGCTTCCTGGCAGCGGGCCTTGCCATGCTGATCGGAACCGTTACATTCTATTTCCTGAAGGACAGGTATGTAGTGACCCCTGATGGCCAGGCAGTGGGTGGAAAGCCTGACCATAATGCCCTTGCAGCCAATAGCGAGGACTCTTCAGAAGTGAAGTTCAGTACAGCGGCCATCATTGGTGCCGTTATCGGCTTCATTGCACTGGTATTCATTTTCCACTACCTGTCGGTTGGGCCCGATAGCACCTGGGTAAAGCATTGGGTATACCCCATTATCTATGCCAGCGGTGTTACCCTTGCAGGCCTGATCCTTACTGATAGCACCCTCACCAAGGTAGAACGGGACAGGGTGATCGTAATGTATTTCGTAGCCTTCTTCGTGATCTTCTTCTGGGCATGCTTTGAGCAGGCAGGATCTTCCCTGACCTTCATTGCCGATAACCAGACCGACCGTCACCTGCTGGGATGGAACATGCCGCCCAGCTTCATCCAGAATGCCAACTCATTTTTCATCATCGTGTTCGCCCTTCCCTTCAGCTGGATGTGGCTGAGACTGGCTGAAAGAAAGCTGGAGCCGATCTCACCGGTGAAGCAATCCATCGGCCTGGCCTTGCTGGCTATCGGGTTCCTGATCATTGCCTTCCAGGTAAAGGACCTCGGCACCACCGGCAAGATGGGGGTGATCTGGCTGATCATCATGTACCTATTCCATACCCTTGGCGAACTTTGCTTGTCGCCCATCGGCTTGTCACTGGTTGCCAAACTGGCTCCCCGCAAATTCAGTTCGCTCCTGATGGGGGTTTGGTTCCTGGCCAATGCCGCCGGTTATGCCCTGGCAGGCACCCTGGGCTCCGTACTTCCGCCAACCGGGGAAGCTTATGAAGCAGCTTCCAAGGCCGGTATCGACCTCGATGGCGTGCTGAAAGGCACCATAACGGCAAGCCCTGAACAACTGGCCAAGTTGGCAGAGCTGAAGATCCCTACCAGCTATCCCGTTTTTGCAGGTTTCCCTATCACCAACCTGTTTGAATACTTCTTGCTATTCGTTATCCTGCCCGGTGCAGCGGCAGTACTACTTTTCCTGTTCAGCCCAATGCTGAAGCGGATGATGCATGGTGTCAAATAAAAAGCAAACAATCTGTTAATAAAACAATAAGGCGTTGGATAAACCAACGCCTTATTGTTTTAGGCCAACCTTTAAAAAAAGGGATTCCCCTTAGTTGTTCTTGAAAGGAACGATCATTTCGAATGCAGGTATGTCTACGTCGAAAAACCGCTTGGTATCCAGGTTTTCCATCTGGTAATTGCCTGACATCCGTCCCATTTCAGAGCGGAGATTGCACCCACTCACATACTGGTAACGGTCGCCGGATTGCAGTACAGGTTGTACACCAACCACTCCTTCCCCATCCACTTCCCTGTATTCCCCGTTGGAATCAAAGATCTGCCAATGCCTGCGGTGCAGCTTTACCGGGAAATTATTGTGGTTATCGATCGTGATCTTGTAAGCAAACATGTATTCACCCGAAAGGGGATTGGAGTAATCAGGTTGGTAAAACGTCTCAACACTTACCTCTACTCCCTGGGTCGTTGTGCTGTTCATGCCAACAGAATTTGGTTAAAGGTATATAAAATCAACCGCTGGTTGTCAATTTTGTTCAGGATTTCAAGGTTATAACTTAGATCAGGATTACCTTTGCAGCGCCATTGCACGATACCGGGAAAGATAATTGAAAACCATTAACCGTTATGCCATGGTGCATACGGACTAATATATTCAAACCTTGTCCCGGCAGGCATTTTAAGCACATCAATCCTCAAAATTTAGAATATGAAAATCGCCGTAGCGAAAGGTGATGGTATCGGTCCTGAGATCATGGACGCGGTCCTCAGCATTTTCAATGCCAACAAGGTCCCCCTGGAGTACGAGTTTGTTGACATGGGTAAATGGGTATTCGACAAGGGTTTTTCCAATGGTATGACCCCCGAAGCCCAGCAAACCATCGAAAGCCTGGGTATCCTTTTCAAAGGCCCGATGGAAACGCCTAAAGGCAAGGGTGTGAAAAGCGTGAATGTAACTGCACGCAAGACCTGGAATACCTATGCCAACAAAAGGGTTTTCCAGACCCTCCATGGTGTAGATACCGTTTTCAGCAAAGCGGGTATCCCCATCGACCTGACCATCGTACGCGAGAACATTGAAGATACCTACGGCGGTATCGAGCATATGCTGACCCACGATGTGGCCCTGAGCCGCCGCTTTATTACCCGTCCCGGTAGCCTACAGGTGATCAAGTACGCTTTTGAAATGGCCAGCAAGAAAGGCGCCAAGCGCATCACCTGCGGCCATAAGGCGAATATCATGAAGATCACCGATGGCCTGTTCCTCGAGGTATTCTATGAGGTAGCCAAACAATACCCCGACCTGAAAGCCGACGACGTGATCGTTGACGACCTGTGTATGAAGCTGGTAAGCCGCCCGCATGAGTTCGATGTGGTGGTGTTGACCAACCTCCAGGGTGATATCGTGAGCGACCTTTGCGCCGGCCTGGTAGGTGGATTGGGCTTCGCTCCTTCCGCCAATATTGGTGACCATATCTGCATTTTCGAAGCCGTTCACGGCACGGCCCCCGATATCGCAGGCAAGAATATTGCCAACCCCACAGCCCTCCTGTTGAGTGGCATCTCCATGCTGCGTCACCTGGGCTATATGGAGAACGCTTCGGTAATTGAAAACGCACTCCTGTACACCCTGGAAAGCGGCGTACATACCGGCGACTTCGGCGACAAGGGTACGCCTTCTGTTAACACCACTGAATTCGCCAATGCCATCATTGCTAACCTGGGTAAAACCCCGGCCCATGGCGCCAAGGCCTTGCTGCCCAACAAACCCATTACCCCTACGGTATTCCACCTGACAGAAAACCCACTGATCATGACCAAGGAGGAAATGGAAGAAAAGATCGTTGGCGTGGACATGTTCATCGAAAGTGCCGAACAACCCAGTATCGTTGCGGAAAAATGCCTGAAGCATACCGGCGACCTGTTCAAACTGGTGACCATCAGCAACCGCGGTACACAGGTATGGCCCAAGGGCTCAGTATTCACCAACCTGGTGAACCAATACCGTTGCCGCTTCGAAAGTGTGGAGGAAATGGCCCTTACGCAGACCGATGTACTGGAACTGTACAAGCGCCTGATGCAGGACTTCAAGATCTGCTCAACTGAACTGCTGAACATGTGGGGCGATAAGAAAGCCTATAGCCTGGCCCAGGGACAATAAGTAGCCCGGTCAGGAATAAATAATGCAAAAAACAACCGCCGTTTGGCGGTTGTTTTTTTATGGTTCAACCGTTGATTCCCGCGTTTCACCGCAATCCAATGAGCCATTAACGCGAAAATTACTTTCTTGCAGCATACTCCCATGGCTGCAAATCAATTGAAAGACACCTGGTTCCGGCTGGCGGGCTTGCCCATCCTGGCACTGATCGCACATACGGTATTCTATAACCGTAACATGAGCGGAGCAGAACGCTTTGACTTCTGGGAGATCTACCTTCTGTCCTTGCTGGAAGCAACCGCACTGTGGGAGTTTAACCGGCAGGTGATCATCTATTTCAGGAAGAAATTCCCCTCATTGGAAGCCACCAACAGGCGGATCATCTATACCCTTGTGTTCTGCACATTGGTAACCCTTGTGGTTCGTACCATCAATATTTACATTTACGACAAAACCTTGCTATGGGGTTATCACTTTCCCCTGGAAGCCTACCTGCATAGCTTTTTCGTAGCCCTTCTTTTTGTTGTGATCGTGGCAGGGATCTATGAAAGCATCTACTATTTTTCAAAATGGAAGGTGATGGCGGTTGAAACGGAAAAGCTCAAGAAAGAAGCATTGTTGACGGAGCTGAACTCCTTAAAAGCCCAGATCAATCCCCACTTCCTTTTCAACAGCCTTGGTTCCCTTTCCTCGCTGGTTGATGAAAACCCGCGGAAGGCACAACAATTCATCGGGGAAATGTCAATCGTCTACCGCTACCTGTTGCAGGGGAATGAAAAAGTATTGACCACCCTCCGCGAAGAAATAAGGTTTGCCCGTGCTTACACCAGCATGCTCAAAACCCGCTTTGATGAGGGCCTGCAGTTATCCATCCAGACCGGGAAAGAATATGAGGAATACCTGCTGCCCCCGCTTACCTTGCAATTGCTCATTGAAAATGCCGTGAAGCATAATGCTGTCCAGCCAGATAAGCCGCTTCATGTGGATATCAGGACCAAAGTAAAGCCAGAACTAACCATTACCAATAATCTCCAACCAAAGACCGGTCCGGTACCCAGTAACAAGACCGGACTGAATAATATCGCCACCAAATACAAACTCCTTCATCAACCAGACATCAGCATCAATAAAACGGAACACCAATTTGTAGTCACCATCCCATTAATCAATCCCAGGCAATATGAAGATCCTGATCGTGGAGGATGAGATCCTTCTGGCAAAACAATTACAGAAAATGTTACAGGGCATTGAGCCATCCGCAACCATTGTTGGCCTCACACATAGTGTAGAGAAAACGGTGGAATGGCTGCAATCCAATGAAACCCCAGACCTCATCCTGATGGATATAGAACTGGGTGATGGGCAGAGCTTCCAGGTATTTGACCGCCTGCAGGTGAAGACACCTGTAATCTTTACAACCGCCTATGATGAATATGCGCTGAAGGCATTCAAGGTAAACAGTATCGACTATCTGCTAAAACCTGTGGATCCTGAAGAATTGAGGACAGCGATAGAAAAATTCAAGGAAAGACTGGCCGCCCCTTTAACAAACGATAATATCATCCGGTTACTGGCCGACCTGAACCTCCAACAGCAAACCGGGAAATTCAGGGAAAGGATCCTCGTTAAACAGGGACAAAAAATGATCAGCCTTGAATTGAGCCAGGTGGCCTATTTCTTTTCTGAAGGCGGTTTCAGTTATATCCGGACCAATAACAACCAGAAGTTCATCACCGACTATACGATGGATGAACTGGAACAATCAGTATCCCCCAATCAATTTTTCCGCGCCAACCGCCAGTACCTGCTGGCCAGCCATTGCATTGACAGTATCCACCCCTGGTTCAACCAGAAGCTTAAAGTAGATGTCAAACCCAATACGGAAGAACCCGTAATAATAAGCAGGGAAAAAGCACAGGCATTCAAAAAATGGATGGGCGCCTGACCCCGTCCAGCTTTCGTTTCATCCCCTTCAAGCCACGTTTCATAGGCAATTACATTGACCCGCGCTGTTGATAGCTTCAAATTTGCGGATCAAAATAGCGCAATATGAAACACCTTATCATCACCACCATGGTTTTGCTATCAGCAATTTCGATAGCAGCCCAGGAAAAGCCTGCACCCATTCGAACCGGTGGCCAGTTCAGGATCGGCATCGGCTACCAGCGAACATGGATAAAGGACAGGCAGGCATCACCTTTAAGGTACCAAAGCAGTGATAAGACCATTACCCTCGGCTATACAAAACTTTCAGAAGAAGACCTGTTCAATGCTGAGATCAAGGCAGCCATAGGCGACCTCTTTCCAGCGGGGTACCGTAACCGAAACTGGTACCACCCCAACTACCAACCTGGCGGCGTCCTGAAACTGGATTCATCAAGATTGAAAGGAACCCTTTACAACAGCCATATCAGGATCGCTTATGCCAGGAATATCAGTAATGGCTATACGAGTATTGGCGGGGAAGACCTTAACAGTTACCGGTATGCAGGGGTTTCACTCAACAGCCAGTTATTCTATACCGACAATATCGTCAGGACCGGATGGATGCATGCAGCCTCCGTTAATGCCGATTTCATGCAACTCAGCAGGCTTCAGTCTGGGCATTATTTCAGTTTCCGCATCACTATTCCCCTCTTCTCCAGGAACACCCGCCTGCCCTATCATAATACCGTTAGCTCGGCAGACAACAGGAGTGGCATGGCTACTCTTTTCCGCCAGGGCACCAAATGGGCATGGCTTGGCAATTTCCATAACATCAGGCTGGATGCAGGCTATGAATACGCGCTATCCAACAATGCAAGGCTGGGACTCCAATACTCAGGACAGTTCCTCCATTATGATAAAGAAGCGCCGGTTACCCTATTCCAGAACAATGTGGCCATCAATATGGCCTTCCAGTAAACCAATCACTGAACCTATTTCAGATCAATACCATGAGACACTTACTTTTTATACTATTCGGCCTGCAGGTGTGCAACAGCTCTTGCCAGAAAGCAATAATGGGTGCAACAACTGCCAATACGCCCGTGAACAATTTCGATGAACTCTGGAAGGGATTCGATAAATGGTATGGTGGGTTTGCCACCCGCAATATCGACTGGGACTCGCTTTACAGGGAGAATCGGCCAAAGGTCCACAACAATATGACCAATGCCGAATTGTACCAATCCTTATGTGAGCTCCTAAGGCCTGTCAACGATATCCATGTTTTCCTTCAACCCACCAGTGATGCGCTACCCAGGTTTGAAAGTGATCGCTTTCAGCGCGAGAACAGGAAACAACAGGATTTCTCTATTGAGTTGATCAGAAAGCAATACCTGCCCACACTCATTACCGTTGACGACAAGTTGCACTATGGCGTCACAGCGGACAATATCGGCTACCTGCACTTTGGTGAATTTGGTTTTCCCCTGGGCTATTACCAAAAGAAGATCGGTCCGGTCATGAAGGAACTCGCCAATACCAAGGGCCTTATCGTGGACATTCGCGACCATGCAGGTGGCGATGACCGCGTGAGCCGATACATCGCAGGCTGGTTTGCTAAGGAAAGGAAACGCTTCATGACCATCCGCAAAAGAAATGGGCCAGACCGCAATGATTTCAACCAACCCATGGAATGGTATACCGATCCATCTACCCATGAGCCCTATACAAAACCTGTGATTCTTTTGACCACCAGGTGGACCGCCAGTGCCGGTGAAACCTTTGCCTGGGCGATGAATACGCAGGAACAGGTGTTGCAGATGGGGGACAGGACAGCCGGCGGCTTTACCGATATCATTGCAAGGGAACTACCCAATGGCTGGTTGTATTTTTTGGGTGTGGGGGATTACCGGAATGCCAGGGGAGAATCAGAAGAAGGAAAAGGGATCGCTCCGGTTATCCATATTACCAATACCGCTGAGGACATCAGGAATGGCAAGGATAATGTTTTGGAGGCAGCCATTAAAAAGGCAAGCGCCTGGTGATCATCAGGGATACTACTGCAGCGGCAAGCATGGTGATCACAGAGAAGAGCAGTAGTATCCTTCCCCTTCTTTTCACCAGGATATCCTTATCGCGGTGGCCTTCATACCAGGTATAGACACTATACAATGCGACAAGTGCCGCACCACCAAAGATCAACTGGTAAAGCCCCCAACTGGCGGCGGTGGCATCAAGCAGGATCATACTTTCTTAGTTTTAGGATAGCCGTTCTTCAACAGCCATTGCAGTACTTTATCACGCTGGTCACCCTGTACCATGGCCTCCCCGTCCTTCACAGCTCCACCTGTTCCGCAATGGTTCTTCAGCTGCTTTCCCAGCAATTCAAGGTCTTCGGCAGTACCAATAAAACCGGTCACAAGGGTCACGGCCTTACCGCCCCTTTGTTTGGTATCAAATTTCACCCGCAACACCTGCTTTTCCGGGGCAAGGGTTTCCATTTCTTCTTTCTCCTCTGGCTCAAACTGGAAACCTGGATCGGTGGAATAAACAAAACCATTCCTGTCGGTTTTATTCTTCTTGGACATCTTGATCAGCTTTTTGGGTCTATCATTGGTTTCAATAAAGGCTGGCCCGACTTATTTGAAGCAACTGGTTGAGCCAACCACTAGTAATAAACTATAGGATCACGCCCTCCTAAACTGCCTTAAGGCTGAGGTCAACGCTCCTTGCCTGGTGAATCAAAGCCCCGACACTTACAAAATCAACCCCTGTTTTCGCATAGTCAACCAGGTTAGTTAGGTTGATCCCCCCACTGGCTTCGGTCTCGAAATCATTGCCGATAATGGCCAGGGCCTCCACTATTTTGTCGGGGGTGAAATTATCGAGCATGATCCGGAACACCTTGCCCTTACCCACCGCAACCAACTCCTTCACATCATCAATGGACCGGGTTTCCACTTCTATCTTAAGTCCCGGCTTCTTATGTTGTACATAATCCCATGCCTTTTCTACAGCCCTGGTGATGCCCCCACAGTAATCGATATGATTGTCCTTCAACATGATCATATCATACAAGGCAAAGCGATGGTTCACGCCCCCGCCGATGGCAACAGCCCATTTCTCCAATAGCCTGAAATTGGGTGTGGTTTTGCGGGTATCTAATACCCGCGTCTTATAGCCTTTCAGCTGGTCGGTATATTGCCTGGTCAGCCCGGCAATGCCGCTCATCCGCTGCATGCAGTTGAGGACAAGCCTTTCACATTGCAGGATGGTATGCACCCTGGCTTCCACTTCGAAGGCGATCTCACCATTCTTCATCCCCTCTCCATCCTTCTTGAATGGCCTGAACACGATATCCGTTTGCATTTGCCTGAATATCCTTTCCGCCACTTCCATGCCTGCAAGGACACCATCCTCCTTGATCTTCAGCACGGCTTTACCCGTCTCACCTGCAGGAATGCAGCAAAGGGTGGAATGGTCACCATCCCCGATATCCTCCTTCAATGCCGATTCGATCAGTCCGGGTAAGAATGCATCAATGTATTCCTTCATAAAACAAAGCTAAGGAACAATGAACATTGTACCCTGACCGCATTGAACTTTGAGTATCCCCTTACCGAAACCCAATTTCCCTAAACAGAAAAAAGCATGGCCTGGCCATGCTTTCACTTGATTAGTCATTAGGATGTAATATCATGTTATCCCTTACCGGATGGTCATTGCGGATTCCCTGCCTCATGAAGGAATGGGTACAACAGCGCCCTTCCGTTCAGCTTTGGTAAAAGGCTTATTCCTGCTGGAACCTCATCTCCTGGAGGAATTGCTTATCCCCCTTTACTTTCATGAAAAGGGTGGTGCGGTAACGGCCATTGGAGGTGGATAGGACACCGATCACATAATTGGCACCATTGTTCTCACCGCGGTGCTTCAGTTCGAAGTTCTTCACCCCGCCATTGCTGGAGAAGAAATCCTTTACCACCATTTCGGCCTGGCTTCGGCTATAGCTATCCGTTTTCTCCGGCAGGGCAATTTCAACCCTGCTGTCAAAGTATCTTGACAGTAAGGAGACATTACCAGATTTGAGTGCCACTACTACCGTATCAATTTCCAGGGTACCGGTGAAAGAACTCAACAAAATACTGGTTGTCAATAGGATAAGCCCAATAAATTTTTTCATACTAAGAAGTTTAATGGGTTCTTGGGTTTTCCCAGGGGCTTTCGGATCAACATCAATCAACCTCTTCTACCCAAAACTATGCCAACAAAGCAGGCAGGGCAGGTGGGGCAGGCCATTTTTTGGGCCAATGCCGCTCCGATTCCGTACAAAATCAAGTAGTTTTACCAACTGACAACCAATAAAAAGCCCAATAAGCAAGCGATGAAAAAAGTTATTCTGGTGATCATGGATGGATGGGGACTGGGCACTGTCCCGGCCAGTGATGCCATTCAGCATGCACGTGTACCATTTGTTAGCAGTCTTTACCAAAAATACCCCCATAGCACCCTGGTTACCTGTGGCGAAGCAGTAGGCTTACCCGATGGCCAGATGGGGAATAGTGAAGTAGGCCACCTGAACCTGGGCGCAGGCCGAATCGTATACCAGGAGTTGCAACGCATCAATGTGGCCATCCGGGAAGGGGAATTCTTCAAGAACCCTGTGTTGCTGGAGGCTATTCGTACGGCCAGGGCCAACAATAAAGCCCTGCACCTGCTGGGGCTGGTAAGCGATGGTGGGGTTCACTCCCATATCAACCACCTCAAGGCCCTCCTCACCCTTTGCCAGCAGGAAGGCCTTGATAAAGTATTTGTCCATGCCTTCACCGATGGCAGGGATACCGACCCGAAAAGCGGTCTGGCCTTTATTACTGAGCTGCAGCAACATATCGATGCCACTACCGGCAAGATCGCTACCGTGAGCGGTCGCTATTACGCCATGGATAGGGATAAGCGCTGGGAAAGGGTTAAGCTGGCCTATGATGCCCTTGTTAAAGGCACTGGCGAACATGCGGCCAATGCCATTGATGCCGTTAAAGCCTCCTATGGTAAAAACATCACCGATGAGTTCATCCTGCCCACCGTCATTACTAACGGCAACGGGGAACCGATCGCAACCATCCAGAATGATGATGTTGCCATCTGTTTCAATTTCCGGACGGACCGTTGCAGGGAGATCACGGAAGTGCTCACCCAGCAGGACTTCCCGGAGTTCGGCATGAAACAGCTTGCCTTGCATTACACCACCATGACGGAATATGACAGGACCTTCAGGAACGTGCATGTGGTATTCGAGAACGACAACCTGAACAATACCCTGGGTGAGGTACTTGCTCAAAATGGCAGGAAGCAGATCAGGATGGCAGAGACGGAAAAATACCCGCATGTTACCTTCTTCTTCAGCGGTGGCAGGGAACAACCCTTCGAAGGCGAAAGCCGGATCATGATGCCATCCCCCAAGGTGGCCACCTACGACCTTAAGCCCGAGATGAGCGCATATGAACTCACGGATGCACTGCTCCCAGAGATCAGCAAGGAAGAAGCGGACTTCATCTGTATCAACTATGCCAACGCGGACATGGTAGGCCATACCGGTATTTGGGAAGCAGCCATCAAGGCGGTGGAAACCGTTGACCAATGCGTACAGAAAGTAGTGACCGCAGCCCTTGAACACGGCTATACCGTGTTCCTGACTGCCGACCATGGCAATGCCGACTATATGGTGAATGAAGATGGCACACCCAATACCGCGCATACCCTTAACCTGGTTCCTTTCTTCATTATTGACAAGGACTGGAAAGGCAATATCGCCAACGGTAAGCTGGGAGATATAGCACCGACTGTTTTAACCATGATGGGACTGCCCATCCCCAAGGAAATGACAGGCAATACATTAATCTAAAGATTCCCAAACATGATCAAGAAGATCCTAACTGCTCTATTGGTGATCCTGCTGGTACTGCAGGTATTCCGTCCCAAAAAGGACAATAACGCCAGTGCGCCAAGCCCGGCCAATATCAACCAGTTCGCCAGTGTTCCCGATGATGTGGACAAGCTGCTCAGGACCAGTTGCTACGACTGCCATAGCAATACCACGGTATATCCCTGGTATACCAATATCCAGCCGATCGGCTGGTGGCTGGAAGACCATATCAAGGAAGGAAAAGGTGAACTGAACTTCGATGAATTTGGCAACTATAACCTTCGCAGGCAATACCACAAACTGGAGGAAGTAGCCGAGCTGGTAAAGGAAAATGAAATGCCTTTGAAGTCCTATACACTCGTGCATACCGAAGCCAAACTGAGTGAAGAACAAAAGCAACAGATCATTCTGTGGACCGATAAGGCCATGGGCGACATGAGGGCCAAATACCCGATCGACAGCCTGGTGAAGAAAAAGTAAATGCAGCTTAACCCAACCATAAGGAAACTCCTTGGGATCGCCCTGCTCTTCCTGGCCACCTTACCAATCATTGCAGCCCTACTCCTGCCCATCAGGAAGTGGATCGTGGAACATGAATGGAAAGAACGCCTGGAACTGGGGTCCATGGTAACAGTGGAACTGCGCAAAGGCAGTTATACCTGGGTAAGACCAGGCAAGGAGATCCGGATCGGGAACCGGATGTTCGATGTGAAGGAAACAAGGACATCCGGTAACCTGGTTTATTTCAAAGGCATCTATGATGACCAGGAGGCAGCCATCGAAGCAGCCATCAGGCAAAACAATGAAGGCAAGGCATCCGGCAAGGCCCCTGTTATCGTTTTTTGGTCGCCCCTCTGCCACCTCCATTTCCCCTCTTACCACCTGTCGGCAAATTCGATCGATATAAGTCTTACCTACGCGCTATACCCGCCCTCCCATTACCGCTCCCATCAGGGTGAGCCTGCTTCTCCCCCACCTAACCAAATGGCATAAAGACCCTGAATGATTCCCCCATACAGAGGGGAAGGCTTTCCCGTACACCAATCATCTACACATGAAACGTAACCTGATCATATTATGTCAGTTTGCGGCCTTGCCCATTTTTGCCCAAACTGGATCATCAAGGGATACACTGCCCAAAGAACTGGAAGAAGTGGTGGTATCCTTCAATAAATGGGAACAGAACCTGAACGAAGTACCCAACAAGATCAGCAAGATCACCAGAACAGATATTGTCCGCAACAACCCACAAACATCGGCAGATATGCTGGCCCAGACCGGGTCGGTATTTGTGCAGAAAAGCCAGTTGGGGGGCGGAAGCCCCATGATTAGGGGTTTTGCCACCAACCGGGTGTTGCTGGTGGTGGATGGCATCCGCATGAACAATGCCATTTACCGTAGCGGCAACCTGCAGAATGTCATCAGCATCGATGCCCTGAGTACCGAAACAGCAGAAGTGATCTTCGGTCCCGGTTCATTGCTCTATGGCAGTGATGCCATTGGTGGTGTAATGGATTTCCATACCCTCTCCCCGAGGTTCTCGAAATCGGATAAATGGCTCACCAGGGGTTCGGCCTTTGCCCGGTATTCAACAGCCAACAAGGAACAAACCTACCATGCCGACCTTACCCTGGGCAGCAGGAAATGGTCTCTTGTCAGCTCTTTCACTTATTCCGCCTTTGGAGACCAGCGAATGGGCAAACACGGCGGGCAGGATAATTACCTGAGGCCTGAATATGTAGAACGTATCAATGACCAGGATGTCATTGTGAAAAACAATGACCCCAGGATCCAGCGATATACCGGTTATGATCAAACGAATTTCCTCCAGAAGGTGGCCTTTCGTCCCAGTGATCAACTCAGCCTTCAATATTCATTCATCTATGGTGGTACAGGCACCACTCCCCGTTACGACCGCCTGATCCAATACCGCAATGGCGCCCTGCGTTTTGCGGAATGGAACTATGGCCCCATGCTCTGGCGCATGCATTCCTTGCAGGTCATCCACCAGAAAAAGAATGGCCTCTACGATGAATCCAAATTACTGGTGGGCTACCAGGATTACGAAGAGAGCCGCATTGACCGCACCCGCAACCGGACAGCGCGCAACCGCCAGGAAGAAAAGGTGGATGCTATCAATATCAATTGGGATGCCAACAAGAAGGCCGGCAAAGGCGTCCTTTACTATGGACTGGAATACGTGTACAATAAAGTTGGCTCAACAGGATCGGTCACTGATATCAGGACAGGAGATCAGGCACCGGCAGCCAGCAGGTACCCCGATGGCAGCACCTGGCGTTCGGCCGCCTTGTATGGCAGTTACAAAGTCAACCTGCATGAAAAACTAAGCCTGAATACCGGTCTCCGGTACAGCTATAACCAGCTGAAGGCAAGCTTCGACAAGACCTTTGTCCCCTTCCCCTACGATGCAGCCAACATCAATGAAGGCGCCCTCACCGGCAGTTTCGGCTTGGTTTACAGGCCGGCAGAAGGCTGGAATATCAATGGCAATATTTCCACCGGCTATCGCATGCCGAATATCGATGATATCGGCAAACTCTTTGAGAATGCTCCCGGCATCATTACCGTACCCAATCCCAACCTGCAATCAGAATATGCCTGGAATTTCGAATTGGGATTGGTGAGGGAAGTAAAAGGAAAGGTGCGGTTTGAACTCAACGGCTTCCACACCATACTTGATAACGCCATAGTAAGAAGGCCTGGCAGTTTCAATGGGGAGGACTCGATATTTTTTGATGGCAACCTAAGCAGGGTGGAGTCGCTGCAGAATGCGGCAAAAGCAACCGTTTGGGGAATGCAGGCAAGCCTCGAGTATTATTTCACCCCTGCCCTGCGGTTCAGGACCCTTGCCAACTGGATCACCGGGAAGGAAACAGATGACCTGAAAGATGAGCAGGTGCCACTGCGCCATGCCCCTCCCTTTTACGGTTCTTCTTTCCTGCGTTGGGTAAAAGGCAAATGGGATGCCGAGTTCTCTGCGGTATACAACGCAGAGGTGAGCAATGAGAACCTTGCCCCCAGTGAACAGGCCAAGACCGATATCTATGCCAAGGATGCCAATGGCAAGCCCTATGCACCATCATGGTATACCTTCAATACAAGGGTATCCTATAAGTTGAACCGTCATGCGCAGTTGACCGCAGCCTGGGAGAACATGACCGATCAACGGTACAGGGCTTACTCTTCCGGAATGGTAGCGCCGGGCAGCAACCTCATCATCGCCCTTCGTGCACAGTTGTAAAATATCGCTGACAACAGGGACCTGCCGCAAAAAGGCAGGTCTTTTTGCCTAAGGAAATTGGGTAGAAACCCAATAAATCCGGAACATAAATTTTATCCTGAAGAAAATAACTTAAATTACGGTATACAAATCCCATTATGACCGAAGAAGCCCTGCTTCAAGGCTGTTTACAAAACGATCCGACCGCACAAAAGGTGCTGTACGAAAGGTATAGTCCGAAGATGTTGTCGGTATGTTACCGATTTGCACATAACCGTGAAGACGCGGAGGACATGTTGCAGGAAGGTTTCATCAAGGTGTTTTCCCAGATCCATACCTTTCGCAGCCAGGGGGCATTTGAGGGATGGATCAGGAGGATCATGGTGCATACCTGTATCAACCACCTCAAGCGGAACAAGCGATTCAATGAAAGCGTTGACCTTATCCATGCAGCCGGCATCCAGGTAAGGGAGGAATCCATTCCATCCATTGTGCAAGCCAAGCAGGTGGTGGAATGTATCAGGATGCTACCCATTGGTTACCGGACCGTGCTCAACCTTTATGCCCTGGAAGGCTATTCCCATAAGGAGATCGCCGCCATGCTGGAAATTGAGGAAAGCACTTCCCGGTCACAATATACCCGGGCCAGGCAGATGCTGGAAGAGATACTGATCAAGAAAAAAATATTGCCAAAACAAAAAGATAAAGTTGGGCTTTTAGCAGCGTTTGGAAGGTGATAGGACTCTATAGAGTAGAAGGGCTGACCAAACGTACCCCTAACCAGGACGATAATGGAGCAACATTTTTTTGAGGACGAATTTGAACAATTTCTAAGAGAGACCACCGATAACCATAAAATGTACCCTTCCGACGGTGTATGGACACGGATCTATCGTCATCTGCATACCGGAAGAAGGAGAATAGCGATCGGTGGACTCCTGCTATTGTTCCTCACCGGCGCCCTGCTGCTGGTGAACACCCGCTCGCCCCTGGAATTATCAAAATCTATGACTGCTGGCGGTGACCAGGCCCAAAAAGACAATGGCACCCTGCTTCCCGACCATTCTGACGCGACTTCCCATCACTCCCTGACAGTGGATGATATCATTGCCAAACTAAGGGCGAGTTCGCTCGTTCCCCCAGTAAAACTGGAAGCACCAATGGCATTGGCACCACTTGACCTGGGCAAGGCCCATGAACCATTCCCGGGCGAAAACCAGCTTTTTGCCTTGATAGGCGGCAGCTACCAAGAGCCACCGGTTATGCAAGCCCCCCAGTTGGTTCAGGATGACCCGGTTGTAATCAACCAAACTGAAGGAGCAAAAGTGATCCCCCTATTCACAGACGACAATTATGACCCCAGCACTATCCAACAGGTTGAACCTGGTGAACTACCTTCTTCCCCAGAGATCTCAAAGGACGAAGCAGAAAAGGACCTGATGACCTGGGGGGCAACAGCCCAGGTGATCAAACTATCCCAGCGCAAGCCCAGGAATAAGCTGAGCTACCAGATGTACTTTGCGCCCAATATCGGCTACAGGACACTGGCAGAACCCAGTCAGCAACAGACCGGCACCTATCCCCTGGCTGTGCGCTACATGGATGTGAACCAGTTCGTTTCCCATCAACCGGCAATTGGCTTTGAACTGGGTGGTGGGGTGCGTTACCAGGCCAGCAGGACACTTGCCTTCCGCACCGGCTTACAGCTCAACCTTACCCGTTATAGCATTCAGGCCTACTCATACTATCCTGAAAAGACCACGGTTGCCCTTACCAATGAATTTGGTTACAGGACCGATACACTGGTCTCCACTTCCAATATTCGCAATATGGGTGGAACCGACCTGGAGCAGATCCAGAACCAATACCTGCAGGTTGCCATTCCTATCGGGGCAGAACTGAAATTGTTTGGCGACAGCAAGTTCCAGGTAAACCTTTCCGGCGCCCTGATGCCGAGCTATCTGCTGAACACCGATGTGAAGATGCTGAGTTCCGACCTTACCAATTATGTCAATGAGCCCTCACTCTTGAGAAGATGGAACCTGGCATCGGCAGTAGAAGCTTTCGTTTCTTATGAAACGCATGGCGTACGCTGGCAGGTCGGTCCGCAATTCCGCTACAACCTCCTTTCCAGCTATAAGAAGCAATACCCCATCAAGGAAAACCTGATGGAATATGGTTTGAAGATCGGCGTCAGCAAAACGATCCGCTGATCCTCCCGACAACATTGCATGAACCGCCTCTGATGGCGGTTTATTTTTGCACAACCGTTAAATTTGCTGCATGTCAATGCTAAGACCCACTGTAACCGGTTTAGTTACCCTTTTGCTTTTCTCCTGTGGATCACCTGAAAGTAAAAACCAGGAGGAAGCATCAAAAGCCGCAGCGGCCTTTTTCCCGGTCAATGATTACATCTCCAGCCAGATCAAGAAAGTGGACTCACTGCAATTGCCGGTGACCAGGTACTATTCGGGTCCCGATAGTAAGGACACAGTGGCCTTAAGCCTGGAGGATTTCCGTGCACAGGCGGCCCCCTTCCTGCAAGAGGACATATCAATGGAACCACTGAAAGGCAAGTACCAGGAAAGCAGTTTTGCCGACCAATCCATTCCAAGCATCACCTTCACTTACCATACAAAGGACAGCAGCCTGCCCATCAAAAGGGTGGATGTGATCCTGAAGCCGGATCCAGTGATGACCGACCAGGTGAAATCTGTCTATATAGAAAAAGTTTACCAGAAGGGGGATACCCTGGTGAACGAAAAGCTCTTTTGGAAGGCCGACCATTATTACCAGGTGATCCAAAGCAGGCAGGTAAAGGATAACCCTCCCACCATGTCCCAGCTGAAAGTGGTGTGGGACCCAACTGAATAAGCTAAACCAACGAGGAGCAGGACAATGACGCAACAGGAGTTTCAACAAATCAGCCATACCATTCCCCTCTCACCGGGGATCTATAAATATTTCGATAGCCGTAACGAACTCATTTATGTAGGCAAGGCCAAGAGCCTGCGCAAGCGGGTAGGCTCCTATTTTTCCAAGACCTATGCCAGCTACAAGACCCATGAACTGGTGCAACGCATCAGGCGGATCGAATTCACTATTGTGGATTCGGAACAGGACGCCTTCCTGCTGGAGAACGCACTGATCAAGGAATTCCAGCCCAGGTACAATATCAACCTGAAGGACGATAAGACCTATCCTTACCTGGTTATTAAGAAAGAACCTTTTCCAAGGGTGTTTTTCTCCAGGCGGAAATTGAACGATGGTTCCGAATACCTGGGGCCTTTCACTTCTGTTGGCAAAGTGAGGGAGTTGCTGGACTTCATCAAACAGAATATCCCACTCAGGACCTGCAAGCTTAACCTAACGCCGGCGAATATCCAAAAAGGCAAGTTCAAGGTTTGCCTGGAATACCACCTGGGCAATTGCAAAGGCCCTTGTGAAGGTTTGCAAACGGAGCAGGAATACACAGAAGGCCTGCAGCAACTGAAGAACCTGATGAAAGGCAACCTCGGACCTGTTATCCAGCAGTTCAGGTCGGAAATGCAGCAATATGCCCAGGAACTCCAGTTCGAGAAAGCGGAGATGATGCGGAAGAAGATCGAACACCTGGAACGATACCAGGCCAAATCGGTGATCGTTAGCCGGCACCTGGGCAACCTCGATGTTTTCTCCATCCTGAAGGACGGCGATATTGCCTATGTGAACTACCTCATGGTCCAGCATGGCACCATTGTACAGACCCATACCATCCAACTGGAAACCCATCTTGATGAGGAAGAAGATGAAGTACTGGCATTTGCCATCGGCAGCCTGAGGGCAACCTTTAACAGCCTGGCTTCGGAAGTGATCGTTCCTTTCTCCATCCCCTTCGAAGCCGAGGGCATTACAGTTACCGTGCCCATCAGCGGCGATAAAAGGAAACTGCTTGACCTGTCCCTCAAGAACGTCAATTATTTCCAGGAGGAGATAAGGCGTAAAAAGATCCTCCACCTTGAAGGCAAATCGGATTTTGAGAAGAAGAAGGTCTTGTACCAATTACAGGAGGACCTCCATTTACCCGAACTACCGGTCCATATTGAATGCTTTGATAATTCCAATTTCCAGGGCAGCTTTCCGGTATCAGCCATGGTTTGCTTCAAGGATGGTATTGCGAGTAAGAAGGACTATCGCCACTTCAATGTCAAGACTGTGGAAGGCATCAACGATTTCGCCACCATGAAGGAAGTGGTATACAGGCGCTATAAGCGTCTGAAGGAAGAGAAGGAAGCACTTCCACAACTGGTGATCATAGATGGCGGAAAGGGCCAATTAGGGGCCGCCATGGAGAGTATCCGCGAGCTGGACCTCAACAAGGAAATGACCGTGGTTGGATTGGCCAAAAATGAAGAAGAGCTCTTCTTTCCCGGCGATTCGGAGAGCCTGAAACTTCCCTACAACAGCGAAAGCCTTAAACTTATCCGCCGCATCAGGGACGAAGTACACCGTTTCGGCATCACCTTCCACCGCAAACAAAGAAGCAGGGGAACATTTAAAAATGAGCTTGAAGACATAAAGGGGATCGGGAAATCAACGGCAGATACCTTGCTAAAAACCTTCCGATCCGTATCGGCAATCAAAGAAAAAACAAAGGAGCAACTGGCCGAAGTAATTGGCTTATCAAAGGCAAGCCTGGTCTGGGATCACTTTCATGAAAGCAAGGCGGAAAGCTAGGCGGGGAAAGGGATTAGGCCACTAATGGATGTTGGTGACAGAGGGCAGGCATAGGTATTTATCAAAATAAAAAGGGGCCAGGATAGATATCCAGCCCCGTTTTTAAAATCCAATATCCTATGAAAAACCGAGGTAAAAATAGCAATTAATTAGAAAACGACAATACCCTTTTTGAGGTATTTTTCAATTTTTGTACCTCTTTTTTCTTTGACTTTCAGCGTTGTAACAATGTTGAGCCAACAGCAGTAACGGTATGCCTTAACCGAATTTCCACACTTTTCACTGTAGCATCCAAACCCATCAATTGAAATAATAAAAAGCGCCCCGCATGCGGGGCGTTTTTTATTATTTCAACAGGCAGTGAAATTAGTATGACCAGAGGTCTTGTTCGTAGTTGAAGATCTTCTCCTTGATGTTCTCGCCTTCCAGCAAGCGCAGGATCGGGTCCTTCACAAAACCAGAGATTAACTGGTCATATGGGTTATCGATCGTAGACTTGATGATACGGCTAGCGAACATGCGGCTCTCGAACAGTTCTTCCCAGCTCATGCGGGCACCGTAGTTCTTGCCATTATAGGCTTCGTAGCGGGCCAGCAGGGGACGCATATCAGGATAATACACCCAGAACAGCGGCGTCACGTCACGGAAGGAACCGTCGGCATTCTTGATGGTCTTCAGGGGGGCAATTCCCAGGATGCGTACAAACAACCTTGATGACTCCTTATCGAAAACCACATCTTCCTTCACCCAGTACTTCTCAACGTTATCGGGGTTGAATTCATCGATAACAATGGAGTCCTTGGTGTAACCCAGTGATCCATCCGGGTCACGGGTCCAGTCAGGGATCTGGATGGTCTTGGGCTTACCCACCAGCTGCTCAGTGATCTCCTTGATCGTGATCGGCGTAGTGAAGCGATCATCGATCGGGCTGAAAGCTGTGAGTTCACCGCTCTTGATAGCAGCCAGTACGATATTCACAAAACGCTGGTTACCGTTATCATCATCGGCCTTGTACACGAAGGGCAGGTTCATCTTCTCATGAACATCGATCTCCCTCCATACACGCTGGCGATACACCGCATCATCCTCGCGGATATGCTCGTAGGTCAGGGGAAACCTTTCCTTCACCAGGTTACGCTCAATGGCATTGTCGTTACGCAGTGATTTACGGACGGTACCCAGGTTCAGTTCCGCTTCGGCTACAGGCGCTGCAGGAACGGTATCCTGAGCAGGAGCCTGGGTCAATGCGGCTGCATTTCCGGTGTTATTCTTATTGGTAGTGGTCTTCTTGGTAGTAGAGGTCCTCTTGCGAGTGGTTCTCTTAGCCTGGGCTTCAGCTGATTCGCTGAATATACCCAGCACAGCTACCAGGAGACAGAATTGGATGATACGGTTTTTCATTATTTGCCTGTTTTGTCGTGTTCTTATTTCAAGTTAAAGTAGATACCAGGTAATTCGCGCACTTTTCCATCGGGACCTTTAACACGAATCTGGTCGAAGTAAACGGTAGTACCAGGAGTAGCACGGGTTACGATGCTGGAAGCATTACCACCGCTCCAACGGGGACCTTCGTTTGCTGCTTGCTGGTAGGTCTGGAACGCACCACCGTTAGCACCCAGGGTATAACTTACTATCTGGAACGGAGCGTCAAATTCAGAGTCCATCAGCTTGGCGATCAAACCACCCTGGGCCTTGAACTGGGCTGCAGAGATGGAACCACCTTTTTGTCCACCCACCATGGCAACCGGGTCAGGCAGGGGCTTACAACGCATAGCGAAGGAAGAAGTCTTACCATCTACAGTTACGGTGATGTTAGCCGGGCCAGACTGGGTAGGCTTGATGATGTAGCGGTCGCCACCTGCAGGGGTAATGCTGCCACCGGTGAAACCAACCTTCATCTTTTCCTTACCGGCAGAACCGGCTGATACAGTCACAGGGTTTTCAACACCCAGGTACAATACGTTCATCTTCTCGAGGAACACAGATGCACCTGAAGGGATACCAACTGTGTACTTGATGGTTTTGTTAAGGGTTGCAGGAGTACCATCAGGCTTGGTGAAGGAAACATTTACGTTTACACTCTTCTCACCGGCACCGCTTACGGTGGTCTTATATACTGCAGCTCCTTCGTTGTTCAGGGCAACAGCAGCACCATTTACGGTTACGGTTGGCTTGGCAGCCTTAGAGAAAGCACCTACACCAGCGGTGATCTCCAGTTCCTGGCCAGGCATCAGGTAAGTTGAATTCGTACCGGCGAAAGCCTGGAACTCATCGAACACCACTTCAACTTCACCAATCTCTTTGTGGCAGTAGTCAACAACCTGGGCTTCAGAATTCTTTACGTCGTTCTGGAATTTGCTCAGGATGGTCAGGGCAGCAATGGTGGGGGTCATGCGGAAATAGGCAGACTTCCAGTCATTGTTGGCGATAGAACCAGTTTGAGATTTTGGAATGTTGAGGTCAAGCGGCAGGGACTTTTCAAACTGGGCCTTCATTTCAGGAACAATGGCCAGCATCTGGTTCTTGTAGTCCTGCAACTTCTTGTACAGTTCATCACCTTTAGCACCTTCTACCAGCAAACGGGTAGATGCATCCAGGTTGTCTTCGCTGAACTTCTCTTCAGCAGTACCAATATTCTCTCCTTTGGATTCTTTTTTCAATTCAATTTTCAGGTCTTCCAGGTACTTAGACATGTCATCGGACAGTTTCTTGGCCTGTTGTGCCTTGGGAAACCAAATGGCTGCTTTCTCAGCAGACTTGGGGTCCTTCAGCTTTTGTTCAAAAGACTTGAAAGTGGTAGCATTCTTCTCATCCACGATACCGGATGCGGTAGTAATGCTATGATTAACGGTTTTGAAAGCGTTCAGGATCTCAGATGAAACGTTCAGTGCCAGTAGTGCGGTAAGCACCAGGTACATCATGTTGATCATCTTTTGCCTGGGCTCTTTAGGTAAAGCCATGGATCTGGGATTTAATTTTTACAATCAGTTTTTCACAGTTTCAAGAGAGGTACGGTTGCACAGGCTTAGGCGCGGCCTTGCATAGCGCTCAGCATGTTGCCATAGATCTGGTTCAGGTTGCTGAGGTTCTTGGCCAGCAGACCGATCTGATCTTGTGCCTTCTTGGCATCTTCCACACTACCCTGCATAGCTTGTGAAGCCTGCGCCAGGTTGCTGTAGAAGTTGTTCATGGCTTTCAAATGATTGTTTGTATCCTGCAGTTCCAGCTCATAAATGGTATTCAGGGAAGACAGGTTCTTGGTCAGTACCTGAACCTGGCTATGGAATTGCTTGGTAGATTCAGAAGCATCGTTGAAAGATTGCATGGTAGCAGCACTCTTGGCGTAAGCATCTTTCATAACGCCCAGGGCACCAGCAGCTTCCTTGGTCTTTGCAGCGTAGTCGTTAGTAGCGGCAACAACATCGGAAACATCTTTCATTTGGTTAACAGTAGAACCAAGCTTCTGGAAACCTTCGCTCAGTTTCTTCAGGTTGGTAGGAGTGATATCTGCTTCCTGCATCATCTTGTCGAGGTTCTGCAGGGCAGGGTTACCGGATGTACCAGCCATTTTAGGTAAAGCTTCAGCAAGGGCAGCCATTTCCTGACCGGGAGGTGGCAGGAATGCATACACCAGGAAGATCGCAGCTTCGGTCAACAGACCGATGGTCAGCATCCAGTCAGCAAAGGGTTTGTGAAGGATCTTAGCCCAGGCGCCGAAGATTACAACTGCAGCACCCACGCAAACGATAATATTTACCAGTCTTTCAGTAGATTTAGATGTACCAGCCATAGTTTTAAAGTTTAACGAGTTTTTTAAACGGGTTTAGATATTGATAAAAGAATTCCAGTTTGATTGTTAGAATCAAATAATAAAGTCAATTTCAAATTTTCTGAAGCAGTCAATTATTTTTTGCCCTTTCCCTGCATCGGAGGCAGATCGATAACTGTACGGAAACCGATGTAAGACTTCGAAGTATCCTGGTACTCATAAGAGCGGGTACCGGTCTGCAGGAAGTAACCCACATCTTTCCAGCTACCACCGCGGATCACCTTACGCTTCATGCGGGGAGGATCTGAATCCTTGGCATTGTAGCGGATATCGGGGTTCATATCGTGCTGGAAATTGTAACCACCTTCGTAATACAGGGATGAAGTCCACTCTGCTACGTTACCGGCCATGTTATACAGACCGAAATCGTTTGGCCAGTAGGCATCGGCGCGTACGGTGTAGAAACCACCATCTTCGGGATAGTTACCGCGGCCGGGCTTGAAGTTGGCCAGCAGGCAACCCTTCTTGTTCCTCAGGTAATAGTTACCCCAGGGGAACATAGACTGGGAGCGGCCACCGCGAGCAGCATATTCCCACTCCGCTTCAGTTGGCAGGCGGAAGTCAGATTCCTGTGCGCGCTTCTTGGATTCCAGGTAAGAATTCAGGTAATGTGTCCTCCATTCGCAGAATGCTGTGGCCTGGTTCCAGTTCACACCTACTACAGGATAATTTCCGAAAGCAGGGTGAGAGAAGTAACGCTTGGTCATTGGCTCATTATAAGAGTAGGAGAAGTCACGGATCCACACCAGTGTGTCAGGATAAACGCGAACATCCTTCTTGATAATGAATTGGGAACGGGGCTTACCCTGGTTCTCACGGCGGGAAGCTTCTTTGGTATCGAAAGTTTCAGAATGAAAAACCAGCTTGGAAGCATCGATCTCTTTCTTACCGAAGATCCTGTTCTCAGGAGAGAGGATCAGCTGATCGATCTTTTCAATGGTGGCCTTATCACCCCACTTGATGGTCTTGGCTTTTGCCCAATCAACATAATCAACACCATCCACATTCTTTACATAACCCATCAGCTTGGCAGCTGTAGAGTCACGCACCCATTGGATGAATTGACGGTATTCGTTGTTGGTGATTTCTGTAGCGTCCATCCAGAACCCGTTGATAGAGATCTGTTTGTTGCGAGCAGTGTAGGCATTGTTCACATCTTCGTCACTGGGACCCATGTGGAAGGTTCCTGGTGGCACATATACCATTCCGGGAGGTTTGGGCATGGTGTACTTAGAGCCCGGAGTGACTCCGTGCAACTGGCCGTCGTTGGGAATTCCTCCACCTTTGGAGGACTTGCCGAACTTTCCGCAACTTGCCAGCATGGACATGGCCGCAAGTGTCAGCAATGTGGACAGGTTTTTCATTTTCATAATATTAAAGGGTAGTGGGCAAATATAATGTTTTGTCAACATCAGCTTCTCAAGTTTATGGTTTTTATCAGTTTCTGCCATCACTGGTCGTTCGCGACAATTTTAACGCTCCCGAATAACGGATTATTGTATTATAATCCGAATTATTCTTCAGAAGCCTTCTTTAACTGCCCCAAAAGCAAGTCAACCGAATTGACCGGCTGCTGGCAGCTGTAATCTTTACATAAATAGATTAAGGTTTCAGGATCGGAGGGCTTGTTGCGCAAAAGCGGGTAAGCTTGATTTTCGTGGGTAGCCGATTGGAGGATTCGATGCGGGATAAAATTAGCCAAAATTTCATTCCGAAGCGCAGCCGCTGCCGGCCCAACCACTACAATTTCTTCACATCCCCGGTTGGCCCTCAGGATCTCCCCTGCCCAAACCCCGAATGAACCCGGGTAACGGGTAGCGGCCTTTCCAAAGGATGCCAGCATCTTATCGGCGCGTTCCCTCCAATCCGGCTTGTCTATGGCTATCCCCAGGTAATTGAGGTTAAACACCATAACAGCATTGCCTGAAGGCTGGGCACCATCATATACTTCCCTTTTCCTAACCACCACATCTGATTGGAGCCTGTTCGTATAATAGAACATCAGGTTCCCTTCCTCCCCAAACGACTCAATGATCAATTTGGTGAGTTGGACGGCCTCATCCAGGTAAATGGTCTCCCCGGTCACTTCCTGCATATAAATCAAAGCCTGTACCAGATATGCCAAATCATCCAGGAAGGCCGGATATTTAACGGAATCAGCCGGGATTTCCTTTCCTTTTCCGGCATCCCCTTCCTTCGCAACATGGTACCATACCCCCTCCTTCCGGAAGGTGGCCAGCATCCAGGCCATGTTTTTCCTGGCCATTTCCAAGTAAAGTGGGTCACCGGTAGCCGCATACACTTTGGAACAGGCCTGGTTGAGGAGGGCATTCCAGCCCAGGATCAGCTTGTCATCCAGACCCGGGCGGACCCTTTTTGACCTGGCCTCCAGCAGCGCCTGCCTTACTGTACCGATCCGCTCCTGCAGTTCTTCCCTTTCCAGCCCAAACTGCCGCGCCAGCTCTTCCTCCTGCCAGGGACGGGTCAGGATATTGGTCTCTTCCCAATTGCCTTCCCCTGTTACCCCAAACCAGGCAGTGGCCAGGTCCGCATCAGCACCGGCCACCTCCCTGAATTCCGCTTCATCCCAAACATAGAACTTACCCTCTACCCCTTCGGAATCCGCATCCAGGGCGGAATAGAAACCGCCACCGGGCGACAGCATTTCCCTGGACAGGAACTGCATGGTTTGCCCGATGGTTTCCTTGTATAAAGGTTTGCGGGTGATCTGCCAGGCATCGGCTACCACGGAAAGGAAAAGGGCCTGGTCATACAGCATCTTTTCAAAATGGGGAACCAACCATTCCGTATCCGTCGAATAACGGGCCAGACCTCCACCCACCTGGTCATAGATGCCTCCCTTGATCATCTTGTCCAAACTCAGCAAGGCCTGTTGCAGGGAGTCGTTGTCCCCATAAAAATGATAGTATCGCAGCAGGTAGGCGATGGAAAAGGTCTGGGGGAATTTTGGTGCATGCCCGAATCCACCCCGCTCTTTATCAGCCGATTTCAACAGGTTCTGGTTGATGACCTGTACCGCATCCATCCAATCATCCACAGGCTGGGCAGTATCGATCCCAAAGGAATTGGACTGCACCAGGTGCTGGGTCAGGTTCTCAGCCTGGGCCAGGATCTCTTCCCGCTTGTTCTTATAGGCATTGGCCACTCCCGCCAGTACATCCGTCCAGGACGGCCGGTTATAGGCTGAAGAAGGCGGGAAATAGGTTCCCCCATAAAAAGGCTTTCGGTCAGGGGTCAGGAAAACGTTCAATGGCCAGCCCCCGCTTCCGGTCATGGCCGTCAGGGCGTCCATATAAATATGGTCCAGGTCCGGCCTTTCTTCCCGGTCGATCTTGATGTTGATAAAATGCTCATTCATGTAGGCTGCCACATCCTCATCCTCAAAACTTTCCCTTTCCATCACATGGCACCAATGGCAGGCGGCATACCCGATACTGACCAGTATGGGCTTGTCCTCAGTCTTTGCGCGGTCAAGGGCCTCCGCCCCCCAGGGGTACCAATCAACAGGATTGTGTACATGCTGCAGCAGGTAGGGGCTGGTTTCATTGGCCAGGTGGTTCTTCTCTTTCATGCTATCCATAAACAAAAAAGACAACCACAAGGGTTGTCTCGGAATCAATATTTTTTCTGGTTTATTTTTTCTTGGTCTCCGCCTGCAGGAACTGCTCCAGGGCTGCTACCATGGAAGGTGCCTGGGGGAGCGGTGCCTTGATATCCAGCTTCAACCCTGCTTCCTCAACAGCTTTAGAGGTGTTGTTGCCGAATGCCCCGATCCTGGTGCCATTCTGCTGGTAGGTGGGGAAATTATCGAAGAGGCTCTTTACACCACTGGGGGTGAAAAAACAAATGATATCATACTCGTGACCACCCATCACTTGTTTGATATCATTGCTGATTGTCCGGTACATAAAGGGAGTAGCGAACTCACACTTATGCGACTTGAGCCAGTTTACAATCTCATTATCCTGCTGGTTCTCAGAGCAGGGATAGAGGAAGCGTTCGTTCTCCTTGTGCTTATTGATCACATCGAACATGCTCTTGTTGGTGCCGTCTGCCCCATAGAACACCTTGCGCTTGCGGTAGAGGATGAACTTCTGGAGGTAAAGGGCCACCGCCTCGGTGATGCAGAAGTATTTTGTGTCCTGGGATACGCTGATCTTCATCTCCTCACAGATCCTGAAAAAATGATCGATCGCGTTCCTGCTGGTAAAGATCACAGCTGTATACTGGGCAATATCGATCTTCTGTTTCCTGAAATCTTTACAGGGAATACCCTCCAGCTTGATAAAGGGATGAAAATCAAGTGCTACGCCATATTTCCTTGCGAGTTCGAAATAGGGTGACTTGTCGCTTTCAGGCCTTGGCTGGGTGATAAGGATCTTTTTAATGGGCGCTACTGAAGCCCCTTTCTTCGCCTCGTTCTTTAGCATTTTGTTGAGCTAAATTTTCTTAAAATTAAAACCTTCTACACAAATTTCAATAACACCTTATAAATCAATAGTAATGGTGCTACCTCGAAGGCACAAAGGTATAAAAAAAAGTGGAAACGGCTAGTCCTGAACTCCCTTCTTATATAACCATAGGAACTGATGTACCGGTAAGCGAATATTCCTGCCACCAGGGCATAGCTGATGGTCATGGCTACCGTGGAGAGGTTCTGGCTGGAAAAGACTGCCACCATCAGCAGGGGAAGGAGGAAGATCGCCAGTACTTTATTGCACAGGAATACAATGAAAATATAGGTATCCGTGGTGGCGCTGATCCGGAGTGTCCAGCCCAGCATCTTCAACACAAAGAACTTACCCAGGTATACAAGGGAAAGCCCTGCCAGGCAATACAGGTATAACCACCAGAAGCCGGGTACATTTGCGGAATCCCATTCGGCATGGATCACCAGTGCCGCCAACAGCCCGCCTGTAGCAATGAAACATATATTCAGTAAAAGGGAAGGCAGCGGGTTCTGCAATAATTGTTCGCGCATTTGCTTCTGCTTGAGCGAAGCCCTGAAAAATACGGCGAAGAGATTGCTGAAATACTTCCCGAACAAGGCCTTCACCAGGGCCAGCAGCAACAATAGCCCTGCAAGGAGGTAAAACAGGGAATCCTTATCATTAACCCGTTTTTCCACCATGGTCCTGATCACCGGCTTCCCGTCAAAATTAAAATAGGGATTCTGGCCAAGCACTTTTTCGTATGTGCTACCCCGATAGTCGATCCGGGTTTTGGCAATTGCCGCCATGGGGGCAGCGGCAGTATCACGTGCTGTTACTGAAAGGGAATCAGCAGTTGCGGCAACAACACGCGCCGTATCTAAACGGGGTACATTCAGGGAATCACTTCGCTTAAGGGTATCCGTTACCTGCGCATGCAGGGCAAGGAAGGCGGTACAGCAAAGGGTCAGTAAAAGGGTAAAATATTTCTTCATGCGCAATGCAAAAATATCACCGCGGGCCATTTGGCGCTACGGGCTTTCCAGATTTCTCAGAAATAATTGACATAGCCCAGGTGGATCTTGGCCTGGCGGAAATTCATGGGCGCATCATCGCGCTTGCCGACACCCAGCGAAAGATTGAAAAAGCCCGCATTGGTCTCGAACGCAAGGCCTATGCCCGTGCCAAAGAACCGGTTATTATAGTTGCCCATACTGCTTTTATTGGTGGTCCATCCCGCATCGGCAAAGCCAAAGAAATAAGAGTTCATCCCCACCAGGTAGCGGTATTCAAGGGTGGTGACCAGGTAACGGGAAGCAAATATGCTTTCTTCGTCAAATCCCCTCAGGAGCTTATAGCCACCGATCTGGAACAATTCGTTCCTGAAAAGGTCCGGGCTCTGGATCCATCCGCCATTGGCACCCAATTTTATCGTTGACTGCCGGCCCAATTTCAGGAACCTGGCAAGAATGGCCCTGATGCGGAACTGGTAGGTGCTCAGGTCGATCGAGTCATAAAGGGAGCGCGGATCGAATGAAGGGTCCTTGATCTCGAGGATTGCATTGTTCTCCCTGATCTTCCTCGTGCCCGCCACCACTGAACCCTGCAGCTCCCAACCCCGCCTTGGGTTACGCCGGTAGTCCGTGGTCACCTGCTCGTAATCGACACCCAGGTTAAGGATGGTCACATCAATATCCTGTGGCAATTGCTTACTGGCCTTGATGGCGGCTGTATCTACCGTAATGAGGTTGGTAGACAATTGCTGGAAAAAGACCTTCCCTGTCTTCCTGGCCGAAACAGCGTACTGCGCCCCCAGCAGGAGGTTAAGGTTAAGGAAGGAGCTATCCTTTTTAAAAAGGTCGAACTGCGCATTCACGCCAAATGCACTGCCAAAAAGGTAGGGCTGCTGGTACAATAGGTTCAGCCGGGGCGACTGCACCTGGATCTGTTGCCAGTTCACCCCAATGGTCTCGCCATTGCCCAGGGTATTCCTGAGGTTCAGGTTGGCCTCACCTGTCACCAGCATCTTGTTGCCTTGTAACTGGTCATTGGAAGGCAGGAAGCCCACCAGCACATTGACCTGGCTGGCTTTTTTCTGCTGGAGGTAGAGATTCACCACTGCGCCATTGCCGCCAAATTTCAGGTCCCAGGGCTTCGCTTCCTCCAGGTAGGGCAATTCCCTTAACCGGGTCCTGATGGCATCGAGTTTATCGCGCTGGAACGGGCTTCCGTGGGGCAGGTCAAGGTAGCGGTGAAGGAAATTATCATTGATCTTTACATTACCTTCCACATGAAAGCTGTCGATCAGGTAGGGCAGCCCTTTCTCTATTACCAGCACACCACTCAGTTTATTCCCATCCAGTTCTACGCTATCCAAGGTTACCACGGCAAAAGGATATCCCCTGTTGGCAAGGAAATCAAGCAAGCGCTGCTGTAACTGTTCTACCGAACCGATGGTAAAGGATGAGGAGGACCGAACCGGCACCGAAAGGCCCGCCTGTTGCAGCATCCGGTCATCCAACCCATGAATCCTGAGCTTTCCCCATTCATAACGCTGGCCGACATAAAGATCTATCATTGTCTGGTTCTCCAGGGTATAGACAGTGTCCACCGATGCTGCCGCATAACCCTTCCTGGCCAGTAGCCCGGGAATTCCCTGAATGTATCGGGTGCATTCTTCCTGGCTGATGAATTCATTGGTCAGCCCAAGTTTCCTGATGGCCACCGAGTCCATATCCTTTCCCCTGATGACCAATTGGTGCTGGGCCATTAGCACCGCTGGCAGCAGTAACAATAGTAATCCGGCCAAATATCTGCAGGATCGTAATTTTGACGGATCAAAAAGACGAACCAAGAAGTGGCCGGCATTTATATTCATATCCCTTTCTGCAGGAAAGCATGTCATTACTGCAATTTCCATTTTTCCACCTTATTGCAAAACAAAAACGCAGTAGTGCAGGCTTTATTGAAGGAAATAGAATGGCAAAAGGAACAACTGCCGGGACAATCCATCCATACGGTCTATTTTGGGGGCGGAACCCCTTCCCTATTGGAAGCCCGTGAACTCGACAGCATCCTGAACACCCTGCACCGGCACTATGCCATTGCACCCGACACTGAATTCACGCTGGAAGCCAATCCCGATGATATTGACGCAGAACATTTGCACAACTGGTCTGTCATGGGCATCAACAGGCTGAGCCTGGGGGTGCAGTCCTTCCGCGACCAGGACCTGCAATGGATGAACCGCGCCCACAACGCGGGACAGGCACTCAGGTCTGTAGAGCTTGCCCTGTCATCGGGCTTCAGCAACCTGACCATTGACCTTATCTATGGCACTCCCGGCCTGAGCGACGAAGCGTGGGAAGCCAATGTCAACAGGGCATTTGAGCTAGGGGTGCCGCACCTTTCCTGTTATGCCCTGACGGTAGAGCCCAGGACCGCATTGGAACAAATGATCCGTAAGGAACAAATGGCCGATACCGACCCGGAACAACAGGCAAGGCAATTCCTCCAACTGATGGATTGGACAGCAGCGGCGGGTTATGAACATTATGAGATCTCCAATTTCGCCAGGCCGGGCTGGCGGAGCCGCCACAACAGCTCCTATTGGCAGGGGATCCCCTACCTGGGCTTTGGCCCGGGAGCCCATTCCTTTGATGGTAAAAGAAGGCGATGGAATGTTGCCAATAATGCACTCTATGTGCGTTCAATTGAACAGGGAACCATCCCCTTTGAAGAAGAGGAACTCACCCCGGTGAACCGGTTCAATGAATATGTGATGACCGCACTCAGGACGCTGGAAGGCATTGACCTGGAAAAACTCAGTAGGGATTTTGGGGAAGAAGCCCTTGCGCATACGCTCCATGAAATAAAGAAACACGAGGATAAGGGCCTTATCGTATCAACTGAAAGATCAATACGCCTTACAAGGGAAGGTAAGTTATACGCAGACGGGATTGCAGCAGACCTTTTCAGGGAATAACAGTCAAGAATAGTAACCATTGCCAGGAAAGCCCGTAATCAACAGGCTTTCCCGGCAATGGCATTAATGTACATTGTTCAATGAATTATCGAAGGCCTGCAACAGGCTCATCATAACGGGATAAAAATCGTGCTTCTGCGGATGGCGCTCCTGCATTTTCAATTGGAGACGCTTCAGCATTTCCACCAGGTTATCCCTTGATACACTTTCAATCGTAAGTTCTCCCGGCCTGTGGATCTCAAAATCGTCCCTCAACAGGTCGATCATGGACACTTCCAGTATCCTGGATATCTGTTTAACGTGCCTCACTGTAAGCTGGGTAATATTGTTTTCAATCTTACTGTAAGCATTCTGTGAGATTCCCATTTCCTTGGCTACATATTCCTGGGAATAATTCCTCATTTCCCTGAACTTTCTGATCGCAGAACCTGGCATAACTGGTTTTTGCCGAATATAACAGGAAGTTGTAAGAATTGTTGTATAAAACACATATTATCCGGTAGAAACCCTCTACAATTAATGAGATTTTAATGTGTTTGCTTGTTTTTCAACCACATGTAGCCTTCCCTAAATATTACAACCACTAGTAATACCAGGATGGTCACTGAGCCATATGGAAAGTAGGAGAATGGCATTTTGCCCTTTATATAAATATACGCGAACCGGCGGCCAGGGTTACCCCTTAAAACGTTAAATCAGTGTTTCCTCGATCAATTTGAATCCTTTTGAAGGGGAGAGCTGTTGCCAAAGGATACGATAGATGGTTTCGGCAATGGGCATATCGGCTTTTACCTCCTGGTTGATCACATACATGCATTTGGAGGCATTGTAACCTTCGGCAACCATGTTCATTTCCAACTGGGCGGACATCACGGAATACCCCTTGCCGATCATGTTCCCAAAGGTGCGGTTACGGCTAAACAGGGAATAACAGGTCACCAGGAGGTCGCCCATGTACACCGATGCCGCATAATTGGCCGCCTTCTTATGGGTCACAGGGTCTTCCCCATCATGGATACCCACCTCCACATGTTTAATGCCAACCTTCCTCAGGAAGCCAGCCATTTCATCGGCGCAGTTGGCGATCAGCACACTCTGGAAATTGTCCCCATATTCGAGTCCATGGGCAATACCTGCACCCAATGCATAGATGTTCTTAAGGACCGCAGCATACTGCACCCCTATCACATCTTCATTCACAACAGTATTGATATAATAACTATTGAAGCATTCTGCTATGCGCGCTGCCTTTAACTCATCCAATCCGGAGAAGGTCAGGTAAGAAAGTTTTTCATTGGCCACTTCCTCTGCATGACATGGCCCCATGATGGTAAAATAATTGCCCAGCTCCACACCATACTCACGCTCCATGTATTCGTTAAGGAGAATGTTTTGCTCAGGCAGGATGCCTTTTACAGCAGACACCACCCATTTATCCCTGAAACAATCCCTGGGTAGCGAACCAAGGGTATCCACCAAATAGGCCGAGGGAACAGCAATGATGATGCAATCACTGGACTCCACCACCTCATGGATATCCGTACTGATCATCAACTTAGAAGTATTGAAGGTGGCGGAAGAAAGGTATTGCGGATTATGCCTGCGAAACATCAGGTGTTGCCTGATATGGTCATTACGCACCCACCAATGGAGTGCATGGTCGTTATCTGTTACAATCTTGGCAAGCGCAGTGGCCCAGCTGCCACTCCCGATGATCCCTAACCGCATGCGGAATATTTTCACAAAACTAAGGAATAGTCGTTAGTCTGGAGTAGACAGCCATCAAGCTTCCGCCAACATGTATAAATAGTGAAAGCTGTGCTTTAACCTTGTAGATAGCACCTACAAGGGCAAAAGCACAGCTTTCCAGTTACAAATACCGTTCACCCTCCTGCAGCGATCAAGCCCTTTGGCATAAACCGCAAACCAATGGGACTACTTATTTTTTCTTTGTTTCAAATAATTCTTCCTTCTTCACCACCTTAACCTTATCACCTTTCTTCAGGGTCTTACTGATCAGTGAATAAGGCCCGGTCACCACTTCATCGCCTTCCTTCAAACCAGACAGGATCTCGATGTAATTGATATCCTGGATATCCGTCCTCACTTTCACCCTTTCCAGTGTCATCTCAGGGCGCTTCACCACAAACACTACTTCATCCAATTCATCGCTGATGGAACGGCGCTCTTCCTCTTCGTTATTTTCCTCTTCATTTGACTTGATGGAGGTCTTGGTTTTGCTGACAGAAACATCTGAATCCTTCTCCCTTGTGGTCACGGAATTGATGGCCGTTGCCAACACATTCTCATGGCGCTTGGTCTGGATATCCGCACTGGCGGTCATACCGGGACGGAAAGGAAAATCCTTTGGCTTGGCCGGATCCAGCAGGTCTGCGTAAGATTCGGGCAGGAGCCGGATATACACCTTATAGTTCGTAACATCCGTTGAGGCCGCAACTGAGGTAGCAGTACCGGAAGCATTGCTGCTGCTGGCAATCTTGGTAACAATACCTTTGAATTTCCTGTTGGTATAGGCATCAACTTCCACCAGAGCAGAATCACCAAGATGTACTTTGGGGATATCATTCTCACCCACATCAACCCTCACTTCGATCTTGGACATATCAGCGATGCGCATCATTTCCGTACCGGCCATCTGTGCCGTTCCTACCACGCGCTCCCCTTTTTTCACAGCCATAAGGGATACCACACCACTCATGGGAGCAACTATGGTCGTACGACCAAGGTCCTTATTGGCCCTGGCCAGGTTGGCCATGGCGCTTTCCACTGCAGCCTGTCCACCACGAATACCCTGCAGGGCAGCATTGTAATTCGCCTTGGCAGTATTGTAGGCATTCTCCGCCTGTTCAAACTCGGCCCTGGAGATCACTTTCTCCTCCATCAGTTTTTTCTGACGGTTGTATTGGGCCTCCGTTTGGTTCAATGCTGACTTCAATGCATCCAGCTGAGCCTGGCTATTCTGAACGGTTGCCTCTTGTTGCTTCACTTGTGCCGCAACCTGGTCGCGCTGGGTAACATAGATATCGGCAAATATGCGAGCCAGCACCTGGCCTTTGCTAACGCTATCCCCTTCATCCACCATCAGTTCAATGATCTCACCGGAAATATCAGAACTCACTTTTACTTCAACCTCCGGGTAAACCTTACCGCTGGCATTCACTGTTTCAATGATGGTCTTGCGGGTAACTTTCTCAGTGGTCACCTTGGTGCCTTCTTCCTTGCCAATGATTCCTTTCTTCTTCAGCAGGAAAAGTGTACCTACCAATACAGCAACACCGATCAGCACATATATTAACTTCTTATTCATAACAAGAGCGGGATTTAGAGCAGTTTAGAGGTTATAGTTTAATTCCTTGTCCTTTATAGAACTCCAATACTTTCATCCGGAAAACATAATCATATTGGGCATTGGCCATATCGATCCTTGACCTGGTCAGGTTGGTTTGACTGGTGATCAGCTCAAGGGTGGACAAAAGTCCCAGGCCATACCTTTTGGTGGCAAAATCATAGGCCTTCTGGGCCGCATTGAAGCTGGTCCTGCTGGCGTTGTATTTCTGAAGGGCAGCCACCGCATTATTGTAAGCTGTATAGATATCCTGCTTCAGTTTTTGGTTGGCCTGCTCAATAACCAGTTGCTGGTTCTTCACATTCCACTTGGAGCGTTCGTAATTGGTCTTCGCCTGGTAGCCATTGAAGATGGGTACACTCAGGACTATCCCAACACTTTGGCGGAAGTTCTCATCCAGCTGGGTCCCCCAACCACTCCACATTTCCCCGAATGATTTCTTTTCCTGGGTGAACTGGATATTGGGATTTTGCACCGGGATAAAGGCACCATTGATATTCACCGCCTGCGCTATGGCATTGGGGGGATTGTAACCCAGGAACTTGGCATCGGTTATCTTCAGGTTTGAATTGGCGAAATTGCTTTGCATGCTTCCAAACGCGGAAATGGTTGGGTACAACTGGCCCCTGGCTGACTTTGAAGTGTATTCAAGGGAACGCAGGCGCAATTCATTGGCCTTCTGCGCAGGCTGGTTCTTCATGGCCAGTTGGAAAACCAGTTCAGGTTGCAATTCAGCAATGGGGTCAACGGGGATCCTTTCCACATCTGGTGTGGCGATCTCAAAAGGCTGGCCTGCATCCAGGTTCAGGAGCGCTTTCAGGTTGAGGAGGTTCTGCTGGTAGGTCGCTTCAGCTGAGATGATATTGGAGCTATCCCTTGCTGCCTGGGCTTCCAGGTCAACGGCATTCAATTCGGGAACTGTGCCTGCATCCACCCGCTTCCGGGTATCTGATAGCTGATTGCTGGTCTGCTCAAACTGTACCCTGGCAATATTGATCTGCACCTTGGACAAAAGGGCCTGAAGGTAGGCCGTTGCCACATTCAGGGCAATATCGTTCTTGTTCCGCTCCACATCCGCCACGGCAGCATCCAAACCATATTTGGCCGATTGGATAGCATTGGTCACCCTATTCCAGTTGAAGATGGTCACATCGGTATTGAACTGGAATCCCTGGAACAACAACTGCTGGTTGGTGAACAGATTGGTGGTAGGGTCAATGGAACGACCAAACTGGAAACCGGTATTGGTAGAGAAATTGCCATTGGGTACCCTGGTCAATTTGTTCTGGTGATAGGTCAGGTCAGCGATCCTCGCCTGCACATCTGATTGACGCACGGAAATATTATTGGCCTGGGCATATTCCACGCATCGCCTCAGGTCCCATACATCCTGTGCAAACAGGGGGGAACTCATCAATGCGCATAGGACGGCCACAAAAGAAATCCTCTTATTAAACTTCATGTAATACAGTTAATTGGAATACCCCGGAAGGGTAATAAAGGGTTAAAATTAAACAATTCAGGGCCATGCTTGCTTCCGGTCATATAATTATCAAGTGCATTATCCCGAGAAACCCTGATCCAGGTCGGCAATGATATAGTCCGCGGCCTCAAGGCCGATATACAACCTGATCATCCGGTGGTCCTCCCGATCCGACCGGAAATGCTCCGGTCGGATACCGGCACATTTGGGGATGATCAGGCTCTCATGGCCACCCCAGCTAACGGCCATCATGATATGCTGCAGGGATTCGCAGAACCTGACGATCTCCTGGCGACTATCTGTCCTGTACACGATGGTGAGCAAGCCAAATGCATTCCCCATCTGCTTTTTAGCAAGTTCATACTGCGGGAAGGAAGGGTCCATGGGGAAGATCACCTTCTCTACTTTGGGATGTTGCTTCAGGTAGGCCAGTACTTTTTCGGTATTGGCAGCTACCTGTTGCAAGCGGATGGGCAGGGTCCTTAATCCCCTGATCAGGAGCCAGGCATTGAAGGGCTGGATGCCACTTCCAATGTTAAGGTATTCACTGTCGAATATCTTTTTCATCATAGCGGCTGACCCGGCAATGACCCCGGCCACTACATCACTATGACCGCCTATGTATTTTGTAGCAGATTGAAGCGAAATATCGATCCCCAACTCCACCGGACGCTGGAACAAGGGGGTGCAATAACTATTGTCGCAGATGGTCACGATGCCACGGGGCCTGGCAAGAGCGGCCACCGCCTTAAGGTCCTGTAACTCATAGGTCCAGCTATTGGGCGATTCCAGGTAAATAAGGCTGGTATTGGGCCGGATCGCATTTTCAAAATTGGCGAGGCTGGTCCCATCAATGTAGGTGGTGGTCACATTGAACCTGGGTAAAACCACATCAAACATACGTTGGGCCCAGGTATAGGGCTTGCGGACGGAAATAATATGGTCGCCGGATTTGATATTGGCCAGAACGGCAGCAAAGATCGCGGCGGCACCACTGTTGAATACCAGTGCGTCTTCGGCACCGTCGAGCGCAGCCAGTTTCTTGCGAAGGATATCGACAGTGGGATTGATCCCCCTGCTGTAGAGATAGGTGCTCATTTCATCCTCAAAAGCTGCAGCCAGTTCTTCTACCTTCCTGAAGGCAAAATTGCTGGTCTGGACAATCGGCGGGGAAACAGCATTAAAATAGTCAGCCCTTTCTTCCCCTAATTCGTTCAGGATATATGACAGGTCCATAGTTTATATTTTAAAAATCATGATTTCCGCTGCCCTTTCACCGCCAGGAAATAGACCAGGAGGAAAACAGCAAAAACAACCAGGCCGGTAATCGCCAGGTTGGGTGTGTCAAGGAAAATATTGGTTCCAACAAAAAGATAGGTGCTGATAAAGACCAATGGCAGTAACGGGTACAGCTTCATGCTGTAGATACCGGTATTGTCGAGGTGCTTTGTTTTGCGCCGAAGAATAAAGATGGTTGCGGCAGAAGTGGCCATACCAATGGAATCGAGGAAGATGGTAAAGCCCAGGATCTTGTCGAAAGTATTGGCGAAGAACAAAACAATGATACAAATGGCCGAGAAAACGGTCAGGCTTACGGTGAGTACGTCACGCTCCTTATCCTTCCTGGCAAAGGCCTTAGGAAGGATACCATCCTGGCTCATGGCATACATGACACGGGGATTGCTCAGCAGCAATACATTCACATAGGCTAGGACGGCCAGGAAAAGCAGGATGGTAAAGATGGTCTTGCCAACCGGCCCGAACATCCGCTCTGCCACTACGGCTGCAATACCCTTGGTGGTCTTCAGTTCCTCAAACCCGATGGCTTTCACATAAGCAATCTGCACCAGTAAATAGAGGGTGATGATGCAAAGGATACCAATGAAGATGCCACGGGGAACGGTCCTTCTTGGTTCATGCACTTCCTCCCCGAAATTGATGCTTTGCTGGTAACCTCCATAGGTAAACGAAACGGCCACCAGTGCCAGGCCAAATGATTTGACATAGTCCATGGTGGAATGCTTCACTGCTACCAATGGGGCCAGGTCGCTGCTTGTGGCAGAAGGAAAGAAAAGCGAACCGATCAGCACCAGGATCATCCCGATCTTGATCATCATGAGCACATTCTGGGTTTTGGAACTCAGGCGCAGACCGGAAAGGTTCACTAGGTAGAAGATGAGGACGGCCACCATGGCGATCAGGGCTTTCACAAAATCGGTTGGTGGTTCAGTAAAGACCAGCTGGGAAATGTATTCACTCCCGATGAGGGCCACGCCCGACAGGGAGGCAGCATTGGAGATCAGGATGATGCAGTTGATGGCAAAGGCGATAGAGGGATGGTAACATTCAGCGAATATCTTGTAGTAGCCACCCGTTACCGGAAATCGCGAGCCGATCTCCGCATAGGTCAATGCACCACAAAGGGCTACCAGGCCGCCGGCGATCCATGCGGCGAAATAGACTTCAGTGTTCAGGGCAGCCCTGGCCGAATCGGTCGCGGTACGGAAGATCCCCATCCCAATGACCAGGCTGATGACGATCATGGTCAGGTCAAACAATCGCAGTTGGTTTTTGGAACTCATTAGGGAAAGATAATGAATCTGGCAGGTTGGGAACTTTCGGGTAGGAGTTTTTTTGGGGATGTGCCGTTACCGTTATTGTGTCGCATGCCCCTACCCCTCGCCTCCGTTGGGTCTTATGACCAATGGGATATTGAAAACCTGTAGAAAGTGGAGTTGTTTCACGCAACGACACAAAGAAGCGCAACGACGCACCGCGACAGCAAAATCGAAGCGCAGGCTGCAGAGGCGGGTTTGCTTTTGAGGGGTTCTCAAGACCGCAACGTTTTGGCTGCGCCAAAGCTTTTCGATTTCATTAGTAACGCACATTCTTTCTCCCCATTTTCACCCCATCAGGGTCTCCCGTAGGGGACCCTGATGAATAGTAGGATGGCGGCTCAATGGTGTTCTTGAATAATGGGCTGGGGTATATAACCCTTGTTTCACGCAACGACACAAAGAAGCGCAACGACGCACCGCGACAGCAAAATCGAAGCGCAGGCTGCAGAGGCGGGTTTGCTTTTGAGGGGTTCTCAAGACCGCAACGTTTTGGCTGCGCCAAAGCTTTTCGATTTCATTAGTAACGCACATTCTTTCTCCCCATTTTCACCCCATCAAGGTCTTCCGTAGGGGACCCTGATGAATATAGTAGGATGGCGGCTCAATGGTGTTCTTGAATAATGGGTTGGGGTATATAGCCCTTGTTTCACGCAACGACACAAAGAAGCGCAACGACGCACCGCGACAGCAAAATCGAAGCGCAGGCTGCAGAGGCGGGTTTGCTTTTGAGGGGTTCTCAAGACCGCAACGTTTTGGCTGCGCCAAAGCTTTTCGATTTCATTAGTAACGCACATTCTTTCTCCCCATTTTCACCCCATCAAGGTCTTCCGTAGGGGACCCTGATGAATAGTAGGATGGCGGCTCAATGGTGTTCTTGAATAATGGGTTGGGGTATATACCCCTTGTTTCACGCAACGACACAAAGAAGCGCAACGACGCACCGCGACAGCAAAATCGAAGCGCAGGCTGCAGAGGCGGGTTTGCTTTTGAGGGGTTCTCAAGACCGCAACGTTTTGGCTGCGCCAAAGCTTTTCGATTTCATTAATAACGCACATTCTTTCTCCCCATTTTCACCCCAGCAGGGTCTCCCGTAGGGGACCCTGATGAATAGTAGGATAGAAGTTCATCGGGGTTCTATAAGCGAAAAATCACTGAGGCAAGAACGGTTGACACTGCAATTGGCTGACTTTTATAAGCTGTTGGTGATAACACACAACAGCGGCGCAGCATATAATTGCATCGCTACCATCAACGGCGCAGATCACTTTTGCCCGCCCCCGTTGTGTCTTATGACCAACGGGCAGTTGGAAGATGAGATCAACTGGTTGACGAAAACAATATTTCACCTATTAACATCGGGGTCCCCTTCGGGAGACCCCGCTGAGGTAACAAAAATCAGGCTTCGTCGACCGAAGCTTCAGCGCAGGCGGATCACATCTCCACATTTTCACCTTCTCACATCCTCTCATCTCCCTCCCGCTTCCCTTAATTTCGCTTCATGAAATCCTGGTTACCGATCGCGTCCTTATTGCTTACCGTTAAAGCCCAATCCCAAACTGCTGCCGATACCCTCAGGCCGGATAGCGTCATTGTATACGGATTCGCGCAGAACAGCACCATCCGAAAGGCCTCCGGAGCGGTGGCGGTACTGGCCAACCGCGACTGGCAACGGTTTTCACCGGCATCGGTACTGTCGGCCATCAATACCCAGGCCGGCGTAAGGATGGAAGAAAGAAGTCCCGGCAGCTACCGGCTCGCCATCAGGGGGAGCTCTGTTCGGTCACCCTTCGGCGTTAGGAATATCCGCTTTTACCTGGGCCAGGTACCCTTTACCGATCCCGGCGGCAATACCTACCTCAACCAACTGGCACCCGAGCTATTCGGGCAACTGGAAACCTGGCGGGGACCGGCCGGCAGCCAATACGGGGCAGGAACAGGTGGGGTCTTGCTAATGGCCCCTTCCACGCTCGACTCGGCCCATCTCTCCATCCAGTTGCAAGCCGGCAGCTACGGGTTATTCCAGGTTGCGGCAAAGGCACAATTCAATACAGGAGCCACCCATCACCAGTTACTGGTAAGCCACCAGCAAGCCGACGGCTACCGGCAACAATCGGCCATGCGCAGGGAAATGCTTAGCTGGACAGCCACCACCAGGCACCATGAAAAAGCTACCCTCTACAGTACCATCCTGTTGGGGGACCTGTTCTATGAAACACCGGGTGGACTAACCCTGCAGCAATACCAGAAGGATCCCTCGCAGGCCAGGCCTGCTGCCGGCGCCTTCCCCTCGGCAGTTGATGCAAAAGCATCCATCCGCCAGCAAATGATATGGGCGGCCCTAAGGGAGGAATGGAAGATCAGTAATCAATGGACCCTCAATGCCTCCATTTATGGAGCATACAGCAGTATAGCCAACCCTTCTATCCGCAATTATGAAAAACGCTCAGAGCCCCATTTGGGTGGAAGGATGGTTTTCGATTATAGTACAACGTTAGGAAAGGGGAAACTTCAATGGTTGACCGGTATGGAATACCAGCAGGGCAATTTCAGGGTGAATGTTTACCGCAACCTGGGTGGCGAAGCCGGTGCGTTGACCACGGCCGACAAGGTCGATCCCCGCATCCTGCTGGCCTTCTCTGAACTCAAACTCGCCTTTGAAAAGGGCTGGTCCTTTTCTGCAGGGGCAAGTATTACCGACAACAAGGTAAGGATCACCCGCACCACCGAAACACCTGAATTCCGGTTTACCAGCAATTACCGCAATGAATGGTCTCCACGCTTCACCCTTGCCAAAAACTTTCGGAACCTTACTGCCTATGTACTGGCAGCAAAAGGCTTCTCCCCACCCACTACTTCAGAGTTATTGCCATCCACCAGCGTGATCAACACCTCCCTGCAAGCCGAATATGGCTGGAATTATGAAGCAGGTTTAAAAGGAAGCTTCCTGGGGTCCCGGCTCTATGCCGATATCAGCTTCTTCCATTTCCGGCTGACCAATGCTATTGTCCAACGCAGGGATGCCAGCGGGGCTGATTATTTTGAAAATGCCGGAACAGCCACCCAGAAAGGGATCGAAGCAAGCCTCCGTTATGCGGTCATCCAAAACAGGCATTCAACCCTGCGTGCGCTGCTGGCCTACACCCATCATCCCTTTACCTATGACGAACTGAAGCAAGGCGCCAACGATCTTTCCGGAAAGTCATTACCAGGGGTCCCCCGGAATAACCTGGTGGCCGGCCTCGATTACAGCCTGAAAAGGTTTTCAGCCATCCTTAACTGGCAATACACCGACCCCATTTGGCTGAACGATGCCAATAGCGAAAAAGCTGCTCCCTACCAATTGTTATCCGCCCGCCTTGGCTATAAACTGGGAATGGGTAAACAGCAATGGGAGGTATTTGCCGGGGCTGATAACCTCTTTAACCAGACCTATAGCCTCGGGAACGATATCAATGCCGCGGCAGGCCGTTACTACAATGCAGCAGCCCCTCGCAACTGGTTTGCCGGCCTGCGCTTCAGCCGCTGACCATTCATCGCAAAAGCCTGGCAGGAAAGGATTTCCTGCGAAACCCTGAGTATAGCCGTGCAGGTAATCCACCGCCCTGTTAATAATTTTTTGGCAGGGCAATGCGCAAGCCATTACTTTTGCCCCGTATTCGGTTCCCGTACCAACCCGGGATTAAAAGGGAAGACCGGTGTAAATCCGGCGCTATCCCCGTAGCTGTAAGCTCTCAGGACGTTATTGCTCCTGCGCTGTTGATCTCCATGCCACTGTTAGCACCTAACGGGAAGGCCATCAACAGAGAGTAAGCCAGAAGACCTGCCGCATACATCATTCATTCATGGCTTTCGGGAGAAAAGCACGGAATGAGGCTAGTCCTTCTTTACCGGGATTCGCGATTACCGGCGCAAGGGATCATCTTCATTTCATCATTATTTTCCGGAAGCAGTCACCAAAAATTAGCGACATGAAAAAGCATTGGTTGCTGGTGGCTGCTACGATGTATGGCAGTCATCTATCGGCACAACAGGACAGTTCAAAAGGAAAGACCCTTGAAACGGTAGTGGTTACCGCGAACAAGATCCCCCAGAAACAGAACACCACAGGAAAAGTATTAACCGTTATTGACCGAAATACGCTGGAACGCAACAGTGGCAGGACCCTTGCCCAACTGTTGAATGAACAATCCGGCGTGATCGTCAATGGTTCCCAAAATCCATTGGGTACCAACCAAACCATCTACCTCAGGGGCTCCAGCGCAGCCAATACGCTGATCCTTGTGGATGGCATGCCGGTCACCGACGGCTCCGGCTCCACCAACGAGTTTGACATCAACCATTTCAACATCGACCAGATAGAAAGGGTAGAGATCCTGAAAGGGGCGCAGTCTACCTTGTATGGATCAGATGCTGTTGCCGGCGTGATCAATATCATCACCAGGAAAAGCTTCAATGACAACCCGGGTGTATTTCGCGGTTCCCTGGCTGCAGGATCCTTTGGAACCATCAAGGGCAACATGGGCATTAACGGTGGTTTTGGCAGCTGGTCCTATGACCTCAACTACAGCCGCACCCATTCCGACGGTTTTTCTGCCGCCCAAGATGCCAGCGGCAATAAAGGCTTCGACCGCGATGGATTTGACCAGGGCATGTTCAATGGTTCGATCCGTTACCAGGCCACGAAAAACTGGACCATCAGGGCTTATTCGCAGATGGGCCATTATAAGGCAGACATCGATGATGCCGCCCTGCAGGACGACAAGAACAATACTATCCGCAACAGCAATAAACTGTTCGGCCTGCAAACCTTCCACCAATGGGCAAAGGGAAGCTTTACTTTCAACACCAACTACAACCAGCTGGAGCGGAAATACGATGACCCGGTGAATGATCCTGCCGGCCCTAACGATTACGATCCATTCAACGGAACGTATAAGGGACAATCCTTCTTTGCCGAAGCCTATGTGAACCTGAAGCTAAGGGAAAAATTATCCCTGCTGGCCGGTGCCGACTACCGCTGGAACAGTGCAGATATCAATACCCTTTACGGATCTTTGGGTTCCGATAGCCTGGTGAGCAGCATGCTCAGCACTTATGCATCACTGTCTCTCCAAAACACCCAGGGATTTGGCGCCGAACTTGGCGGAAGGTTTACGCAGCACAAGGACTTTGGGGATGTAGCAACCTTCTCATTCAATCCCTATTACAATATCAACAAGACCTTCAGGGTATTTGCCTCTTACGGAACTGCATTCCGTGCACCATCCGTTTACCAGCTGGCGTCGGAGTATGGCAACAGGAACCTGGAGCCGGAACGCAGCAAGCAGTGGGAAGCAGGCCTGCAGGTCAGCACCAATAAACCTTCTGGCACATTAAGCATCAGTTACTTCGACCGCCAGGTGAAAGATGTGATCATCTTTGCCCCCATTGCCAATCCGCCTTACGGACAGTACCGCAATGCTGATGACCAGCACGACAGGGGACTGGAGCTGGAAGGAAGCTGGCAGCTCACCAACAAGTTCACGGTAAAAGCCAACTACACTTATGTAGATGGCAAGATCACGACCAATGCTTCAGGCAAAGACACTTCCTTCTTCAACCTGTACCGCAGGCCAAGGAACAGCGCCAACCTGAATGCCGCTTACCAGTTCAGCCCTAAATTCTATGTAAGCCTTGGCTTCAGGTGGGTAGATGAACGCCAGGACCTCTACTTCAATCCTGACAACTTCGCAACAGAAAAGAAGACACTGGATGCTTACTATAACGTAGATGCCTATGCGTCCTATCAAATGGGCAGAAGGTGGAAGCTGTTTGCGGACCTGAGGAATATCACCGACAGGCAGTACTTCGACCTGTATGGCTACAACAGTCGCCGCTTCAACTTCATGACCGGCGTTCAATTCAATTGGTAAACCCTTTCCGGTGCCGCATCCCGTGGCACCGGCAATCAAATTCAAAAAAGATGAAACCTGTTAAATCTTCCCCACAGCTTACCTACCTGCTGTTTTTCATGGCCATCGTTGCGGCCATGCGCATCCCCAATGCCGCGCAACTGACCCCGCTCAGCAACTTCACCCCCATTGGTGCCATGGCATTGTTTGGAGGAGCCTATTTACGGCCGGCCTGGAAAGCTGCATTCTTTCCTTTATTGACCTTACTGGTCAGCGACCTGGTGATCAACCTCATGGTGTTCAATGGACAATACGGGGCCATGTATAGCGGCTGGTATTGGATCTATGGGGCATTTACCTTGATCGTCCTCATTGGCAGGGTGGCCCTGAAGAGCATCCGCCCCTTGCATGTACTGTCTGGCGCTATTGCCGGCAGCCTATTGTATTGGATGGTCGTTGACCTCGGTGTATGGCTGGGTGGTGGTACCGACCTGCGCACCATGCAACCATTCAGCCGCGACTGGGAAGGGCTGATGCAGTGCTACCTGCAGGGCTGGCCATTCATGAAGAATTTCCTGGCAGGCACTGTAGGCTATAGCGCGCCGCTGTTTGGGGCAATGCAAGCTATGACCAGCAAGGCCAATAAAGCCACCGACAATAAAGCTGAGGTAAACTGCGCTTAAGCAGGCTTCCCATAAAAGATAGCGTACCCTTTAGTGCTTTGCAATTGAGCAAAGCACTAAAGTTATTGCACAACACATCAAACCATCAAGCCATGACCCGTTGTTCATCATTCCTGCCGGCTGCCACCCAGATGATCTATGATATGGGACTGGACAACCACCTGGATGGGATCACATTTGAATGTCCGGCCATTGCGCAGGAAGAAAAAAACGTAGTGGTAAGGTGTATCCTCGAAGGAAAGGAATACAGCAGCGAGGAGATCGACAGGATCTTCTCCGCCTCTAAGGCCTCGGGAAAAAGCCTTTACTATGTGGAATCGGAAAAACTGGAAAGCATTGCACCGGATGTAATTTTCACCCAGGACACCTGTGAAGTTTGCCAGATAGATACAGCCTGCACGGCATCCGCGGTTGCTGCCTTGAGCAAGCAGCCGGAACTGGTACCCCTCAGTCCCAACAGCCTGCAGGATGTCTTTGAAACAGCCATCACCATTGCCCGTGCACTGGGAAGGGAAGAATGCGCCTACGCCTATCTTTCAGGTCTGCAGTCCAGGATGAATGCGCTCCTTGACAAGCAGCGCGCTCATCGCCTGCTGCCCAGGAGGGTGAGCCTGCTCGAATGGATGGAACCCATTTACAACTGTGGCCATTGGATACCCCACCAGGTGGCATGGGCAGGAGGCATTGATATGCTGAGCAACCCATCCGGCGACAGCATCGTGATCCCCTTCGATAAGATCAGGAAGTATGATCCGGAAGTATTGGTCATAGCCCCCTGCGGATTTACTGTGGAGCGCTCCATCCAGGAAATTGGGAAGCTCACCAATTTACAAGGCTGGGAAGATCTTTCAGCTGTCCGCAATGATGAGGTGTATATAGCAGACTTCGATCTTTTCACCCAGCCCAGTGCATCAACCCTTGTTGATGGTATTGAACTGCTGGCCTCCTGTTTCCATCCGCAGTATTTTGAAGTGCCTGCACACCTGGTGCATAAAGTGAAAAAACTGGCATTGACCTCACAACTTACATAACGAACAACTTTGAATACCCATTCATCCAGCAACTGGACCTTCATCACAGGGGGAGCGAGGAGCGGCAAGAGCCGCTATGCCCAGGAATTAGCGGAAGCCCTATCACCCAACCCAGTTTATGTGGCCACTGCCCGCCGTTGGGATGAGGACTTTGAGCAAAGGATCCGGCGCCACCAGGCCGACCGTCACAACGGATGGCAAACAATTGAAATAGATAAAAACCTGGCATCCATAGAACAAAAAAACCAGCCGATAATTATCGACTGCATTACGCTATGGTTGACCAATCTTTTTGTTGATAACGGCTACGATCTTGAACTTTGCCTCGCCGAAGCAAAGCGGGAGATCGACCAACTAAAGGTGACACCCGGCTGTTACTTTATCGTCTCCAACGAATTGGGCATGGGATTACATGCCGAAACGGAGACAGGCAGGAAGTTTACCGACCTGCAGGGATGGGTGAACCAATACATTGCAGCGCGGTCAGAAAACGTAGTGTTGATGGTCAGCGGAATTCCGCTGGTTGTAAAATCCACTAAACTTAGAAAGGCATGAGTACAGTAGCAACATTATTGCAAGAGAAGATCAACAACAAGACCAAACCCCTTGGTTCATTGGGAGAACTGGAACGTATCGCCTTACAGGCGGGAATCATCCAGGACAGTATCCATCCTGTGATCAATCGTCCTACTATTGTTGTTTTCGCAGGCGACCATGGCATTTCCGAAACAGGATTGGTCAATCCCTTTCCCCAATCCATCACCGGCCAGATGGTGTATAATTTCATCAGGGGTGGTGCAGCCATCAACGTATTCTGCAGGCAGAACGGGATCGATTTGAAAGTAGTGGATGCAGGGGTTAAGGGCGACTTCAGTGATATCATCAGCCATCCCCAATTCATCTCCGCCAAAATTAACCATGGGACCCGCAATTACCTGGAAGAGGCGGCCATGACCTTTGAGGAAACAGAACGCGCCATCGGTTATGGAAGGAGCATTGTAGAGCACCTGGTAGCGGAAGGAAGCAATTGCATGGGCTTTGGTGAAATGGGTATCGGCAACACTTCATCCGCATCGCTGCTGATGGCAGCCATCACCCACACCCCGCTCGAAAAATGTGTAGGCAAGGGAACAGGGGCCGATGAAAAACAACTTGCAACCAAGAAGGCAACCCTGGAGGCCGTTTTCGAAAAGCACCGCAACGTGATCAGCCTGCAATCGCCCATCAAGACCCTTCAATACCTCGGTGGTTATGAGATCGCCATGATGGTGGGTGCCTACCTGGCGGCGGCAGAGCATAAAGTGATCATTGTAGTGGATGGATTCATCAGCACCGCTGCATTGTTAGTAGCGCATGCCATGCAACCTTCAGTACTGAACAACTGCCTATTTGCCCATGCTTCGGGCGAACAGGGACACCAGCGCATGCTCCATTACCTGAACGCCAAACCCTTGCTGAACCTGGGACTCAGGCTTGGTGAAGGCACAGGCGCCGCACTAGCCATGCCTTTGCTATATGCAGCAGTGAACTTTGTAAATGAGATGGCAAGTTTTGAGGATGCAGGTGTTTCCCGGCAATAATGAAATGATCATTGAAGTTCAGCCCAGTAGCGCTATCTGAAAGCTGATCATGGGCTGATCTTTCTGATCCAACTAACAAAGTTTTTCCAGGCACCCTCCCCCTTCCACACATAAGGAGGCAGGCCTAGCTCATTGATCATCCATTCATATTTAGGTCTATGGGTGTTGTATAGAACCTTTAGCAAGGAGGGATCAGCCTTATGGTGCAGTATGGCAACATCATGGTATAATTTGGCACAGATTTCTGTCACATAATAATCCTTCCAAAACTCTAAACCAGATTGAAAGGCCGCCCTTTCCTCATCAGTTCTCAGACTGGATTTCTGGGAATGCAGGACTTTAATCGAATACTCCAGCATCAAAGCAGGATTGCCGGACATACTACCATTTCGGATCCTATAAACAGCAATAGGATCAGTGTGATACAAGCATGGATATTTCCGCGCAATGCGTAAACAAAGATCATAATCCTCACATGCCTTGAGGCTATGATCATACCTGAACTCTTTAAATACCCACCTTGGAAACATAACCGCACAATGGGCCCCAATGAAATTTCCTTTCAGCAAGGCCAGGTAAATATCCTTTCCGGGCGATTTCACCACTAATTCCATTTTGTCTTGAACCTCAAAAAACTTGTAATGTGCCCCAGCAACCAATCCAAGCGAGGAATCCTTTTGTAGAAGGGAAAGGTTTAGGGCTAATGCCCCGGGCAAGAGCCAATCGTCGGCATCAAGAAAAACAAGATAATTCCCTTTACTCACCTTTACACCTTTATTCCTGGCTGCAGAAAGACCCCTGTTTCTCTGCCGGTAATACTTCACCCCAGTAAAACAACGCACCACTTCAGCTGTATTATCACTTGATCCATCATCAACCACCACCACCTCAACGCCCCCCATCCCCTGGCTCAACACACTTTCAATTGCCTTTGAAAGGAATTGGCCATTGTTAAAACAGGGAATGATTACTGAGATGATTGGATGCATAATCATGAGTCAATTCGGTTCACAATAACAGGGAAATTAGGCCGCACATAACCCCACCATTTTACATACCACTCCTTATTACCCACAGGTTCGTCAACAGTAAAATGAAGGCATTCATCATAACTGAATACCGTTTCCTTATTGCCCTTAAAGACCCTGAAGGTAAAGTAATAAGAGCCGTCGTTCAGAAAATCGCCCGGCACCTTACAGAACCCTTCGAAATGCCCTGTGTCAACTGTTTCAGACGGACTAACCACTGCAAATATGCATTCGCCAATCGCAGTAAACAATAACAATTCAGTTACCATTCTTTCTGTTCTGCCATGCAAATGAAATCGAAATCTGACCGTTACAGGAGTATGGATATCTATTGTCCCACCCTCATTGGAAATTTCCGGCAGCAATTCAATTCCCCTCATCGTTAACTGGTCATTACCAGGGGGATGTTCACCTTTTCCCCAGGACCTGCTCCAGATGTTCTGGTTATGTGTAGCCGAATAAGCATTTACCACTTGTTGAACATTTCCATCCAGCTTCAACCTTCCTTCTTCCAACCATATTGCCCTGCTGCACAGTCCATTCACGGCTTGCATATTATGTGAAACAAAAAGAATGGTACGGCCGCTTTCCTTTGAAACTTCACGCATCTTACCCATGCATTTTTTCTGGAAACTCGCATCTCCTACAGCCAGCACTTCATCAACAATAAGGATATCAGGTTCAAGATGCGCAGCAACCGCAAAAGCCAGCCTGACATACATTCCGGAAGAATAGCGCTTAACTGGCGTATCAAGGAAATCAGCCACACCCGAAAAGGTTACGATCTCATCGAACCTGGATTGAATTTCCCGCTTATTCATTCCCAGCATATAGCCACTAAGGAAAATATTCTCCCTGCCACTAAGTTCCCAATGAAACCCAGTACCAATTTCCAGCAAACTGCTGACCTTCCCCCTTCCCCTTATTGTTCCTGAACTGGGTTTGATGATCCTTGAAAGTATCTTCAACAAGGTTGATTTTCCCGCTCCATTTTTCCCTATGATGCCAAGTACCTCCCCACGATTGAGTTCAAAACTAATATCCCTTAACGCCCATATATGGTCACTGGACAGTCTGGCAACCATTCCAGGGTCCGGCCCATTTTGTTTGCTTATGTCAGCCACCTTGCTTAGCCACCATTTGCGGATATCCTGGCGCAAAGAACCTGCCCCGATCTTTCCCAACCGGTACCATTTGGAAACTTCCTCTACCTGAATAACTTTCTCAGCCATTGGATCGAATATTAGGATCAGGCAACATCCAATAGCCTGTCAATGTATTTACTAAAAATCATTATCCCTGCCAGTAATAGAAGCATCATCAGGCCAAAACTATACAGTAGCCCAAACCATTCGGGACTACCAATGCCTAATAAAATACTACGAAAACCATCAATGAGCGGAGCCAGTGGATTAAATTTCACCACCCAATCCCATTTTGCAGGAACATCCTTGCTGGTATAAAAAATGGGACTGACAAACATCAACAACCTGACAATCAACTGAAGTAATCCCGTTAGGTCACGGTACTTTGCGGTAAGCACCGACACAACAAGTCCGCCTCCCAATGCAAAACCAGCCATGATGAGTATAATTGGTAATAGTACTGGCAGATTACCCCAATCCGGAGAAACAGTTCCATTCAACACAAAATAAAACAATACACCTGCCAATAAGAGCAAATTTATACCCAGCCTTATCAATTGTAGCAATACCAGCGAAAGGGGCGTAATCAGTCTTGGAAAATAAACCTTGTTAAATATGGGGGCATTGGCCGTAATAACAGATGCATTGGACAGCAGCAGATCAGAAAAGAAGTTCCAAATAATGATACCCGCCAGGTAAAATAAAAAAGCGGGTTTGCCGGCTGTTGAAATCCCAATGATACCATTAAAGACAATGACGTAAACAAGTACAGAAAGTAAGGGCTGGAATAACATCCAGAATGGCCCCAGGAGGGTCTGCTGGTAAGCTCCAATGAAATCCTTTCTTACCATACCAAATAAAAGATCTTTGTAGGCTACCAGTTCCCTGAAACTAGTACCCAACCAATGGCTTTGCGGCCCTATCTCCCATTCCCAGTATTGTTTATCCGATCTCATTTTTTACAGCTTTTATGGGCTGACCTAATTCCCCGGCAATAGTAGTTTCTTCGCTGACGATTTAGCCTGTTCCCATGCATGTCGGGTGGCAATTCGACCAAAAGATACCAAGGTTTCCAATCGCTTGTCAAATAAAAAATTCTGGTAAGCCAAATTAAAGAACGCCTCCCGATCACTGTAATAATGGCTTTGCGCAATGCCTCCAAAGAACTGCGAAAAGACCCGTTTAGCATTACGTTGGGTGATCTGCTTGTCCTGGTCAGGGACATACCCCTGGATTATGCTGATCACCTTTTCAATATCCCTGATGCACTGACCGGTCTTGTAGGCATTGGCCGTAATGTTTTCATTATGCTTCCTGTAAAGCGCAAGACTTTCGGGTGAATAGGCAACCGGGTAATGAGCGGCAATCCGGGCCCACATTTCCCAGTCTTCTCCATAATGTACCGCAAAGAAACCACCCAGGTGTTCGTAAACACTCCGCTTTACTACTATGGCCGGGGGCTGCAGCAGGTTGGCCGATGCGATCTTAAAGAGCCAATTCTCAATAATACCCTTATTTTCCTGGATATTCGGTTTACTGTGCAGGTGCCGATCCCTTTCATCAATATAGTCGTTCCGGGTAAATGCAGCACCCGCTTCCGGATGGGCCTTGAAGAGCGCCTCTATCTCCTGGTAAAATCCAGGTTTCACCATATCATCCCCATGAAGGATATGCACCCGGTATCCCTTTGCCCTATTAATACAGCTTTCAAAATTCCTCAGGCTCCCCCTGTTCACCGGTTGGCGGAAATATTGGACCCGCCCCTTGCCAAGGCAATGCACCATTGCTTCAATATCCCCATCTGTACTGGCATCATCAATGATTTCTATTTGCATTTGCTCGGGTCCGGCATCCTGGTCCAAAACAGATCGCAATGTCCTTTCTATGTATCCATAACAGTTGTATACAGGGATCATGACCGACCAAAGGGGGCGGTCAATACCCGTGGGCAGGGGAGCAATACGGGGAGGGGTTGCCGGGATCCTGTCGAGATGCTGCATAAATAAGAAAGGGAAACCCGGCCTTCAGCACAGGGTTGCCAAAGACAATATAATACAAATGGTAAAGTGTTGGGGTAAAATCCTAAAAGGGAAAGGAAGTGTGGCCTCGCCAGGAATCGAACCTGGATCTGGAGCTTCGGAAACTCTTATACTATCCATTGTACTACGAGGCCAGGGAACAAGGACCATCCGGGTTGGACGGTCAGGGGCTGCAAAACTAAGGTAAAATTGGATTGAAGCAGCGGTTATTTGCGGCATTCCTGCGGGGAAACCAATTCCCCATTTGGACAACTAAGGCATGGCCTCCCCTCATAAAAAATCCCCCGGAAATTCCGGGGGAGGGCTCAATATTCGTAAGTGTTACGGAATCTTACCTGCCAGAGCGGCTAAGACCTGCCCTTTCGGTTAGGCCAGCTAAGCTTCTCGTTATTTTTCAAGTTATACCAAAGCCTTTACCAGCAAATAAGTGGCTGGAATCTCGGTGGCTTCAGCTGAGGGACTTTGATTCTGGCTATTGAACAAGTCTTCCAACTCCTTTTGCAACTCCCCTGCCTTGCCATTTTTCTCCGCACTCTCAAATGCATTCATGGTTGGACCATAATAGTTTTTAAAGACCTCAACGAACTGTGACGGCGAAAAAGGCGCACGAAATACAAATTTTTCCCTGCTGAACGCTATGTTTTCCTTTGGAATTCCCGCTTTGCCAAAACGCTCTATGACATGGTCTTCCACTCCCCAAAGCATTGGGCTAACAAAGCCTTCCGGTGGTGGCGGTGTGTAAGCAGAACTGATTTTCAGGATCTGGGCTACCAGTGTGGGATCACCCGGAATCCAGTTCCCCATAACTATTTGCCCTCCCTTCCGGGTAACACGTGCCATTTCACTGGCCACATCAAATGGCCTGGGCGCAAACATGGCACCGAATACAGTTACTACAAGATCAAAAGATTGATCTCCCAGGGCAACCAACCCTGAAGCGTCACCTTCCTGGAAAAGGCAATTCTCCAGTCCTGCTTCTTTGGCACGTTCATTCCCAGCCTTTACGAGGTTGCTGGCAATATCAACCCCCAATACATTTGCCCCAGCCCTGGCAGCCGGTATTGCCGTGGTTCCATCCCCACAACCGAGGTCAAGAACTTCCCATCCTTCCCGGATTCCCAAATTTGCGACAAGTGCTTCTCCACTTTCGCGCATGGTGGATGCAATGCGCGTAAAGTCACCTTTCTCCCATAACTGCTTGTTAGGGTTCGCTGGTTTAAGCGAGGATGTGTCTGTTACCATTTGATTTTATTTTAAGGTTCGGAATAAAGTTAATTCGCAATAAGAAGCATCCATTTACCCAGGAGTTCATAAAGTTGCCTATAAAGTTCATTTGGGTAATGAACAAGCCCATAAACCGGGAAAATCCGAGGTCTTTCCTGCTATATTTTGTAAATTGTACTTACCGAGCTATATGGTCAATTTTTACGAAAGCGTTCTTAAACATCCAGGGTATTATCGCCAGTTCAATTGCAGCGATTCTCTGATTACAGTATTCAATTGCCCATTAGAAGCCCGCCTCATGAAGGCGAAATTTTCAGATGCCTGGAGTCAATTCAATTACCTATTTTATGTTGTAGAGGGGAATAAGATCTGGCACACCGCCCGAAAATCGTATTCAATTGGGAGTGATACCTGTGTATTTGTTCGCAAGGGGGCCTGGATATTTGAAAACTTCCTTGAGAAAGGGTTTTGCGTTGTACTATTTTTTTTCCCCGATAAATTCATTTGTGACACAATAAGAGCCAAATCAAAGCCCCTAAATAACTCCCTTCCTGTTTTCGAACCAGTAATGATCCTTGAAAAAAGCGATACGCTGACAGGTTTCTTTCTTTCATTCGCATCCTATTTTGGCGGAACCATTGAACCCGACCCCTACTTGTTGGAACTTAAGTTCAAGGAATTGATCTTAACTATTGCCGAAAACCAAAAGAATGAAGAAATCCTATCCTATTTCTGTTACTTAATGCACGAAAATCAACAGGTTACTTTACAACGGGTGATGGAAGATAATTTTTGTTATAACCTTAACCTTGAACAGTTCGCAATTTTATGCAACAGGAGTCTTTCCTCCTTCAAACGTGATTTCCAGAAAATCTATAAGACCACCCCTGGAAAATGGCTATTGGAAAAGCGGCTACATCATTCATTATTACTCTTGCGTGATCAGCATAAATCCATCACCGATGTTATTTTTGAATGTGGTTTTGAAAGCCCTTCCCATTTCTTCCGTTCATTTAAAGCCCGGTTCAACACCACTCCCCATGCTTTCAAAAACGCCACTTATTGATATTGACCATTTTCCCCTTGCCACCTGCTCTTTTCCAATAGATTGTCTCATCCGCTTCCTTTAGTAACAGTCAAAATTCAACCAACCCCATCGTATATAGGCAAAAAAAATCCCCCGGAATGTCCGGGGGATAACAAAAATCTTCCAATGGCTATTACCAGCCACCGCGGTTGCCGCCAACCTTATAAGATCCACCGGCAAAAGGCTTGCTTTCCCTTGGTTTCGCTTCGTTCACCTTAATGGTCCTGCCATCAAAAGTTGACTGGTCCAGTCCGGCAATGGCTGCTTTAGCCTGATCCGTATCGGGCATCTCAACGAAACCGAAGCCCCTTGATTGACCAGTAAACTTATCATTGATGATATTGGCGCTAGCCACTTCACCATAAGATGAAAAAAGAGATTTCAGGTCTTCGTTCATTAAACTGAAGCCCAGGTTTGAAACATAAATGTTCATAACAAAAATTGAAAAAATAAAAAATGCTTGAGAAGGCAACAAGTAAGGGAATAACCAGAGGCAGATTGCTAGGCTGTATAATTAGGCAATTACTAAACTTGCGAAGCTCAAAATAACCCAACGAAGGTAGTGTTTAATTCTTACCAAACAACATTCCGTCAAAACTTTAACGTTTGGGGTCTTTACGATCGGGAAAACTGCGGTAAATGCCAGAGCTCCCTGTTCAGCTGGTGAAACTTGTCATTCATCCAATTCCAGGGCGGTTGGGCAACTTCATCAACTACCTTTGGTCAATAAACCATCCTGCATGCAGCAAATCCTTCCGGTAGCCTATACCATCAGCCACCAGGATAGCCTGATCCAGTGGGGCCAGGACCATCTGGTTGCCAGGGTACCGGGCCATTCAGACTTCTGGAATGTCACCCATTATGGGTTCACTTATTTCTCCGGGCTGACCCTATTAAAGGAAGCACCCGGCAATTTTGTCTTGGAAACCAACCTGGTGGCGGATTACAGGGAACAATTCGACCAAACAGGCATAATACTGATGCTGGACCAGAACCACTGGATCAAAACGGGCATCGAATTCGTGGATGGCAAAAAATGGCTGAGTGTCGTGGTTACCCATGATGTATCCGACTGGTCAGTAAGGCCGGTAGACCAGGCTGCAGAACGCATCCGAGTCCGGCTGCACCGGGAGGGCGATTTTTGTGAGATCTCCTTTTCGGTCGATGGCAATCCATTTGAAATGGCGAGGCTGGCACCATTTGCCCCATCATCCGGATTAAAGGCTGGTTTCATGGGCGCAGCCCCTAAGGGCAATGGCTTCATTGCTACATTTGAGAACATCCTATGGAAAACCCTTTGATGACACGATCTTCCTAAACCAACAACATGCTATCTGCTATGACCAAAAAAATCTTAACCCTGCTATTGCTGGCCCTGCCAGTATTGTACACCACAGCCCAAACAACTGGCTCTTCGGCTATACCTCCCCGTGGCAACTGGACCGGGGCCATCCAGCTCAATGCATCAAGGAGCCTCAGGATCGGGATAGAGTTCCCTTCGAAACCCAACCAGCGCCCCTGGTTCCATAGCATGGACCAACAGATGTACAATATCCCCATCAGGTTGGTGGAGCAAAAAAGGGATTCTGTCCAACTCACCATCAGCCATCCCAATGCAGTGGTCACCATTGCTTTTAACGGGAAGGAAGGCAAGGGCAATTTCAGGCAGGGGAACTTTGTTGCACCGGTAGCGCTGCAATACACCGACAGCCCTTTTAGCAAACCCCTGCGGCCACAGGAACCTGTTTATCCATTACCTTATAAGGAAGAAGATATCACCTACCGGAACAGTGCCGATTCGGTTACCCTGGCTGCAACCCTGACCCTTCCGCGTTCAGGAAAACCTTCTCCTGCCATCCTGCTGATACCGGGATCGGGGCCCAATGACCGCGATGCCTACATTTTCGGGCATAAGGTATTCCTCGTGCTGGCAGATTATTTCACGAGAAAAGGTTTTGTGGTTCTGAGGGCCGATGACCGGGGCACCGGTGCTTCTACAGGGAAATATTCAACGGCCTCCATCAAGGACCTGGCCAATGATGCAAAGGCTGGTGTAGAATACCTGCGCAGCAGGAAGGAAGTGAACCCCGAACGGGTCTTCATTATGGGCCATAGCCTCGGTGCAGAGATCGCCAGCCTAACAGCATTGAACAACCGAAATGTAAATGGCGTGGTATTACTGGCAGGCGCTGGTGAATCACTCCGTGAAACCATCCTTCGCCAGACAGCCGACATCTATGCCCAGCAAGGGGTTTCCAGGGAAGGCATTGACCTGAATACAAAGGTTCTCCTTGCGGTATTTGATGCTGTGCAAAAATATCCCACCAATGACAGTACGCTGGCCGCCATTGAAAGGTCATTTGCGTCCCTGAATCCATTGGTGGAGCAAGTGCCCGCTAAAGAAAGGGATATACTGGAACTTTCTTATCCCCTCAATCCAAAAGCCTTTGGGCATTTCTGGGGCAAGGCCATGCGCTTCGACCTTTTTTACCAACCGCTGGATTCCTATCGCCAATTGCAGCAACCGGTACTGGTGACGCAGGGAACGAGTGATGTCCAGGTAAAAGCAGATAATGCAGAACGTATTGGTGCGGTATTGAACAATAAAGCTTCAGTCGTAAAGCTGTTTGATAGCAAGAACCATTTGTTCCAAACCTGCAAGAGCTGCACAGTGGAAGAATATGGCAGCTTAACAGAAACCTTTTCGCCGGAGGTGTTGGATTTCATCTACCAATGGCTGCGGAAAAATTTGTGATCGGGCTCATTTACCCCATAAAAGCAAGATCCCTGAAAGGCAAAACCATTCAGGGATCTTTCTTTTATCATTCGCAATGTCATTTACTTGATCAATCCCGCAGCATTGGTCGCAAATATCTTCACGGCAATGGCCAGTAGGATCACTCCGAAGAATTTTCTGACGGCCAGCAAGCCATTGGGCCCTATGAATTTTGCGATCCGGTCCAGGGAACGCAGTACGAAGTACACCAATACCAGGTTCAGCAGTATGGCCAGCAACACATTCACGGTGCTGTAGTTAGCCTTCAGGGAGATGATGGTGGTGAGCGTTCCGGAACCAGCGATCAGCGGGAAGGCGATCGGGACAACGGTCCCGGACTTGGCGTCCTCATCCCCTTTGAAGAATTCGATACCCAATACCATCTCGAGACCAAGGATAAAGATCACGATGGAACCACCCACGGCGAAGGACCTTACATCAAGTCCCAAAATGCTCAGGAACTTCTCCCCCACCAGCAGGAAGAGGATCATCAGCGCGCCGGAGATAATGGTGGCACGCAATTCATGGATCACCCCCATCTTCGATTTCAGCGAGATCAGTAAGGGAATAGAGCCAAGGATATCGATCACCGCAAACAGGGTGAAGGTCACCGTTAGTAATTCATCGTAATTAAAACTCATTGGCAGGGTATTTTAGGAAGATGTGCCGGAATGATCGCCGGGCATCCAAACATCCCACAACAATGCTGTTGGGGCAGGCTATGAATAAACGCAAATGAATATACTCATTTCTTCTCTAACCTTGAAGGCCGGTGCTGCTCCTTTGGGCCTTCAATATTGGAAAGCATCTCGAAGGTCCGCTCAACAGGATTAACTTTTGCCACGCAACCATAATGGAGCGGGAAACGCTGGAAGGATTCCACCAGGGGCGTATCGGTCAGGTGCGAGAGGATACTCCTGATCACCCCGCCATGCGCCACGATCGCCGCCGGTAAGGCAGATTCGGTAATAGTCCGGAAACGCGCTACAGTGCGCTCATAGAGGTCGATATAACTCTCCCCGCCGGGCACCCTCACCTTCACAAAATCATCCATCCAGGGTTGCAACTCTTCCTGCGGGATATGGTCCCAGTGCCGCATTTCCCAATCGCCGCAATGCAGTTCCATCAGGTCCTCATGGAACCGGATCGGATGGGTAAACAAATGCTCGGCCAGCTTGCGGCACCGTTGTAACGGGCTGGAATAAACGAAACGGATATCCGCTGGCAACACTGACCTGATCAGGGCTGCTTCCGATTCAAAGGTTTCAGTAACATCCAGGTCGGTCTGCCCGTAACAGATGCCTTTCTCAACAGCGGGACGGGTATGGCGGATCAGGTAAACTTCCATATTACACAAAGTAACGCCATAGGATCAATGCGGTCAAATAGAAAACAATCTCTGTTACCTGTTGCACGGTACCGAGACAATCGCCCGTATACCCGCCGATCCATTTTTTAAAAAAGGAAGCCAGTGCTGTCCTGGCGATGAACATGGGTACCAGTACAAGTGCAAATGGCCAGGATAGGAAAAGGAAGGGCCAGCAGGCGAACACTATGGCAGCCATCAGGGCAGGCCAACTCAATGGCGTACGTGATAAGGGTTTGGACTTGCTATTGTTGTCATCCCGCACATAGGTGTATTGCTGGATCACCGTTACCGCCATCAATCGGCTGGTGCCATGAGCAGCCAACAATAGGAGTAAGAAGATTTGGTAATTGGCCAATGCGAATAGGGAGGGCTGCAAACCTTCCGGTGCAAAGCTGGGCAGCTCCCTGACCAGGAGGAATTTCACCGCGAGGATGCCGATCAACCCAACTGTACCATAAGTGCCAATGCGGCTGTCCTTCATGATGAGCAGGATCTTTTCTTTTGTCCAGCCACCACCGAAGGCATCACAAACATCCGCAAAGCCATCTTCATGGAAAGCCCCGGTCACCCAAATGGTGGTGAGCATATAGCCAACAATGGCCAGGTCCTCACTGATGTATTTGCCAATAACAAGGTAGGCCAATGCGCCAAAAGCCGCCACTACATTGCCCACCAGGGGGAAATACCGGGTGGACCCCTCGAGGTATTCCGGCTTGAAAGGGAAGCTATCCGGCACTTTGATCCTGGTCAGGAACTGCACCGCCGCCAGGAAATAATGGTATTCGCGAAGTAGAAAGGACATGGGGCGAATATAGGGATTGGGAGGATGTGGAGATGTGAAGATGTGGAGATGTGGAGATGTGGATATGTGGATATGTGGATATGTGGATATGTGATCCTTAGGCCAACCAGTAGATGAAATGCTCACGCGAAGCTTCGTCAGACCAAGCCTGATTTTTTTACCTCAGCGGGGTCTCCCGGAGGGGACCCCGATGTATAATAGATGAAATATTATTTTCGTCAATCAGCTGATTTAATCTTCCAACTACCCGTTGGTCATCAAACACAACGGGGGGAAGCGGGGGTGTATTATATCTTTTCACCCCATGGTCCTACTATTCGAGGTTACCCGATGGATATCTATCCTACTATTCATCAGGGTCCCCTGCGGGAGACCCTGCTGGGGTTAGCTCTCATCTTCCAACAAGCCGTTGGTCATAAGACAGAACGGGTCGACGGGAAATTAACCCGTTCACTTCGTGCCTTTCAATTGCCTGATGGCGGCGGAGAGGAAGGGAAGGGTGGGCAGGGTGCTGATGATCTTTAATTCCTGGGGTAGACTGGTCTCGTTGTCGAGGAAACGGAACACATCCTGGATACGGTTCTTTTTGAAAAGGGTGGTGAAGATTTCCGCGCCCGGCAAAGTATTGCGGGCCAGGATATCCAGCAATACACTATCGTAAAAATGGAAACGGGAATGGTCGTGGTTGATGCTATAGGGATCCCCCATTTGGATCAATGATTCAACGATACCGGCGGTGCGCTTCTGCACGAACTGGAAGGTAAAGCCGCTCGATGCCTTGGTCTGGCCACCGGCGGTGCCGATATGTACGATCCTTCCTTCATGGCTCCGGAACCGGTAATTGGTCATGGGAATGATACCAAACTCCTCTTCCTCGACCTTATATTCCTTAATGCCCATGAACCCGCTGATATACTCCTTCAATCCCTTATCATAATCTTCCTGCTCCAGCAGGTCCTGTGTAAACAGAGTGTATTCCACCAGGGCAAGATCAGGGGCTAACGGCATCACATAAACGAAAGTGGTACCATGGCCCTGGGCAACGCGGAAATCCATGAAAGTATTGGCTGCAGGATCAAATACGGGGGATGGGGTATGGATCACCCAGCCCTTGAAATGCTGGATGAGGTAGTGCAGGTTGCCCGAAGGTTCAGGCTGTTTCCACAATATGCTGTTGAATACATAATTGGCCGTGAACTGTTCCCCATCCGAGAGGGTCACATAGGCCAGTTGCTCATCGGCATTCAGGGATACAACTTTGGCCCTGCGCTGTTCAATATTGGGGTGCCTGGCCAGTTCTTCCAGGACAAAACGATAGAAATCGGCTCCCCTGATCATCTTATACTGATAGGGATGGCTGTTGAACTGCCTGGAAAAACCCGGGCCATGGAACCAGCAGTTCTCCCAGCGACGGAATACTGCCTCCTCAAACAATCCCGGACCGGTCTCCCAGAAACACCAGGTGCGGTCATTGGCTTGCTTCTGCTGGCTATCGACCATGAGTATGCGCTTCCCGTCAAGCTTTCCGGAAATAGCCATTCGGTAGGCAAGACTTAGTCCTGCCAAACCTGAACCGGTAATGAGGTAATCGTAATGGGTCATATTGGGTTGGCCACCCGCAAAGTGGCCGGGATGCTCCTTTTCCTGCTGAAAGGTCAATACAAAGTACGCAATAAAATGAGGGCCGATGATGGCCTCCCGGGGTACTATTGGCGAGCTTTCTGGAACTCCTGGTCCTTGCGCACCTTCTCCCAATACTTCTTGTGCACCATCAACATGCCGAAGCTTTCACCATCTTCTTTCTCGATATGCTTGTGGTGCATTTTGTGGGCCCAGCGGATGGCCTTCACATAAATATTGTTGGAGCGGGTCAGGAACTTGAACCGCTGGTGGATGATGACATCGTGTACCAGGAAATAGGCAAAGCCATAGGCCATGATACCGAAACCGATGGCCTGCATCCAATAGATCTTATTAAGCGTACCGAAAAGGATCAGCAGCATGCTGGGTACGGCAAAGATCACAAAGAACCAATCGTTCTTTTCAAAGAAGCCCGGCCCTTTCTTGTGGTGGTCCTCATGCAGGTACCAGAGAAAACCATGCATCACATACCGGTGGGTCAACCAGGTGATCCCTTCCATGACCAAGAACGTCCCAACTACTATTCCCAAATAAGCTAACCAATGCATATATCTTTTTTAAGCGAACTGTTTGGCAAATTTATTCTCTTTTACCCACTCCTTCACCCTTGGGAAGGCAAGCCTGAACCAGACGGTGAACTTGGCGGGATGGCTTTCCATGGCAGATTCGATCTCGTCCATGGAGCGATAGCAGTAATCCTGTACTTCGGCAGGGTCCGGGTGAATAGGTCCTTCGTACTGGCCGATGAACACATGGTCGAACTCATGTTCCGTAAGGCCATTATCGAATGGGGCTTCGTAAATAAAATCGAAGGCCTTGCTGAGGGTGGTAGAGAACCCCATTTCTTCCTTTAACCTCCTGTAGGCCGCATCCTCCACCGGTTCTTCGGGAAAGGGGTGGCTGCAACAGGTATTGGTCCATAGGCCCCCGCTATGGTATTTGCTCAGGGCCCTTTGTTGTAAAAGCATTTCCCCCGCGCGGTTGAAAACGAATACGCTGAAAGCCCGGTGTAACAGGGCTTTGCGGTGCGCTTCCATTTTCTCCATCACCCCCACCGGTTCATCCTTTTCGTTAACGAGTACTACACTATTTCTGATATCACTCATAAATTCATTTAATGATTGGGCCACTAAGGCGCCAAGACACGAAGTAACACGAAGCCATCCAGGACCTTTGTGAATCTTAGCGCCTTTGTGCCTTCGTGGCCCTCCTTTTTGGCCTCTTTTGTGGCCCTCCCCTTTTCTCAGATCAAATTCAACTGGTTCTTTACGCCGGCGCGGACAACGATCATCGCCTTGCGGTAGTTGGGGATGCGTATCCTTTCGATCAATATCCTTTGCGGTTGGAGTTGCTTGATCTTCTTGAACAGCGACAGGTAATACTTATACGCCACATACACCCCAAACCTGGCTTTCACGGGCAATTGCATGATGCCGGTATAGGCATCATCGAAATCCTTCTGGATATCGGCTTCGATCTTGCTCTTGTCGCAGGCAGTAAAATTATTGAAATCACAACCGGGGAAATACACCCGGTCCAGCTGGTTGAAATCGGCTTTGATATCCCTCAGGAAATTCACCTTCTGGAAGGCAGCCCCTAAAGAACGGGCAGGCGCTTTCAGGCGTTGGTAGAGGGAGCGGTCTCCTTCACAAAATACGAAGAGGCACATCAGTCCCACCACTTCCGCAGAACCATAGATATACTCTGCATAACCGTTCGCATCATAGGCCTTCTTATCCAGGTCCATTTCCATACTGCGGAAAAAAGCTTCAATAAGGTCGTGATCGATATTGTATTCATTCACGGTCTTCTGGAAACTGTGCAGGATGGGATTAAGGCTGATCTTCCTTTCTATTGCCTCATAGGTCTGCTGCTTGAATTCTGCCAGCAGGGTGGACTTGTCGTGCTGGTGGAAAGTATCCACGATCTCATCAGCAAAACGGACAAAGCCATAGATATTGAAGATCGGCTGGCGCAGGTCATGGTGCAAAAGCCTGATCGAGGAAAAGAATGAGGTACTGTACTGCTCGGTGGTCACCCGGCTGCAAAGCTCACTCACCGTATGGAACAATTGCATCATAAGCTAGCTATTCTGATATTTTTTTAAGATAAGCATTCCCCATGCACTAAACAAGAATCGTTCATTAATTACCGAATTGACTGATCACTTCCTTCGCCACCACTTCCCCACTGATGAGGCTGGGCGGTACACCCGGACCCGGAACGGTGAGCTGCCCGGTATAGAAAAGGTTCTTCACCTTCTTGCTCCTGCAGGCAGGCTTTAATACTGCCGTTTGCATCAGGGTATTGGCCAGGCCATAGGCATTCCCCTTGAAGGAATTATATTCCTTCACAAAATCACTATGGGCAAAGGAACGGTTCAGGATGACCGCATCCTTTACTGATTGGCCGATATGTTGCTCCAGCCTGTTGACAATCATGTTGAAATAACGTTCCCGTACAACCGAATCATCGTTATGTAATCCGGTAGCTACCGGCACCAGCAGGAAGAGGTTCTCCTTACCAATGGGGGCAACGGTCGGGTCGGTCACGGAAGGCGCGCTCATGTAGAACAGCGGCTCCTTCGGCCATTCCCTGGTCTGGTAGATCTCCCTGGCATGCTGTTCAAAAGGCGCATCGAAGAAGAGGCTGTGGTGCAAAACACCCTCCAGCTTCTTATCCAACCCAACATAATAGAGCAAACAGGAAGGCGCCATCACCCGGCTGTCCCAATAGGACTCCGAATAACTGCGGTGGGATTCCGGCAGCAGCTTGCTTTCGATGAAATGATAATCGGCGCCACCGATCACCACATCGGCAGTGAAGCTGCCATTCTGGGTAGTAACGGAACGCGCCGCATTGGCACTGATATCAATGGAGCGGACCTCCTCGTTGAAACGGAAACTTACCCCCTGCTCCATCGCCAGCTTGTACATGGCGTCCACAATGCAGTACATGCCCCCCTTGGGATACCAGGTTCCGCCCACCACATCAGCATAATTCATCAGGCTGTAGAGGGCAGGTGTATCCTGTGGCATGGCACCCAGGAAGAGCACGGGAAATTCCATCAATTGCCGCAACCTGGGGTCGCGGAAGAATTTATGGACATGCGACTTCATGGAAGTGAACACATCGAGCTTGAAGACACCTTTTATCACTTCCCAGTCGAGGAATTCCTGCAGCGATTGCCCGGGCTTGAACACGAGGCGCTGGATACCTACACGGTATTTGTAGGCGGCCTCATCCATGAACTGCTGGAGGCGCAGGGCGGAACCGGGCTCTATGGATTCGAAAAGCTCCTTCAATGCAGGCAGTCCGGCCGGGACGTCCATGGGGCCGTCTGACCAGTACACACGGTAAGAGGGGTCCAGCCGCTCCAACTCGTAATAATCACTAACTGATCTGCCAAACTGCGCGAAGAAGCGCTCGAATACGTCGGGCATCCAGTACCAACTGGGGCCCATGTCGAAAGTAAAGCCGTCCTGCTTCCATTGCCGGGCGCGGCCTCCCGGCTGGTCGTGCTTCTCCAGCACGGTCACCTGCCATCCGGCGCGGGCCATGAATGCAGCGGCCGATAGGCCGGCGAAACCGCTTCCTATGATGATAACTTTTTTTCCCACCTTGAAAAGATAACTTAAAAACGCTGGATCTGCGCCTTCAATAATTTCCTGGCGAAATGGATCCTGCTCTTGATGGTACCGAGGGGCTCTCCCAGCATTTCGGCGATCTCGTGGTACTTGAATCCATCGAAGTACAGGAGGAAGGGATTGCGGAAGATCTCCGGGAGTTTATGGATCGCTTCCTGGATCTCCTTCATGCGGATACTGCTCTCGGCTGTATTGGCCGCTACCGCCTGGTTATAATTGATCAGGAAATCATTGGGCGTGCTGTCGAATATGGTGTTCTGCTTGGCTTTCCTGCGGTAATTGTTGATGAAGATATTCCGCATGATGGTGTAGAGCCATGCCTTGATATTGGTACCGACATTGTACTTCTCCTTATTGGCAAGGGCCCGGAACATGGTTTCCTGGAAAAGGTCCTGTGCGGCTTCATTATCCCGTGTTAACGTGATCGCGAAGGGTCGCAGGAACTCTGCATTATCCACCAGCATCTCATTGAAATCTACGTTAGACATGGCTCAAAGTGTTTAATTATTTCTTATCCAAATTTAAACAAATAACCCTATCCCTACCAAATTATTTGTTTAATATTTCTGTCATATTTCTCAAACAACACCTAATTCATTGTTTATCCATTGATTAGGATAAAAAAATTTATTTGATGCTGGCGATATATTCCATCACCTCGGGAAGGGAACGCTTGAAGGCGACGTTATCGGGCACTTTTTTCTTGTACTGCTGGCAGAGCAAACCGGAAATGACCAGTTTATGCGAAGGGCAGCGGAGGGAATAATTGGTCAGGAACCTTTCGAAATTAAAATTGTGCGCAACCGATGTAAGGTGCGTGTACAGGTAATCGGGTTTTTTAAGGTTCGCCACAAATTCCACATCCTTCAATGGTACATTGGACCCTAAATAAAGAACATTGATCCCCCGGCTCTTCATCAGGTAGTAGGTGAACAAGAGGCCGATCTCATGGTGTTCCCCCTCCGGCAGGAACAGCATCACTGTCCTGTTCACATTGAGGTGGGAGAAAGCGCCTTCGATGCCTACGATCAGCTTCTGGCGGATCACATTGGTCACCAGGTGCTCCTGTGCCGGGTTGATGTGATTGGTCAGCCACAAGATCCCGATTTTCTCGAGGAATGGGAAGATCACCTGTGTTATTGTTTTGTCAATTCCCCGCGCGGAGATATACGTGTCCAGCATCTGCTCAAAGCCTTCAATATTCATGTCCACCATGAGCTGGATCAGTTCATTCACCATGCGCTCCTGCTGGGCCTGGGGACTGCCCAGGGCCACGATCTTATCGCGGATCTCGTCCGGCCGCATCTTATCGATGTGGGAGATCTTGTAGCCGTATTTGTTCAACAGGGCAATATTGAGGACGGCTTTCAGCTCCTCATTGGAATAGTAGCGGATATTGGTTTGGGTACGCTGGGGTTTCAGGAAATTGTAGCGCTGTTCCCAGATCCTGATCGTGTGGGCCTTAATGCCAGAAAGGTTTTCCAGGTCTTTGATGGTAAACGCATTCATAGCCTCTTCATTTCGTGTTTAATCTTGTTGACATAAAATTAAACAGAAAAATAAGAAAAAGGTTTGGGAAAGAAGAAAAGTTTAGGAAGCATTTTAAACCTCGGCGGGAGGCTGTGGAAGTGGACCCGGATAGAACGCCTTAACCCTCAGCAGGGTCTCCTGAAAGGGACCCCGATGCACTTCCGTCCTGCTATTCATCAGGGTCCCCTCCGGGAGACCCTGCTGGGGAAAGAGATAAAATGGAGCCCTAATGGGAAAGAGAGAAAATGAATCCCCTGTATACCTCAGCGGGGTCTCCTGAAAGGGACCCCGATGCACTTCCGTCCTGCTATTCATCAGGGTCCCCTCCGGGAGACCCTGCTGAGGAAAGAGATAAAATGGAGCCCTAATGGGAAAGAGAGAAAATGAATCCCCTGTATACCTCAGCGGGGTCTCCTGAAAGGGACCCCGATGCACTTCCGTCCTGCTATTCATCAGGGTCCCCTCCGGGAGACCCTGCTGGGGAAAGAGATAAAATGGAGCCCTAATGGGAAAGAGAGAAAATGAATACCCTGTAAACCTCAGCGGGGTCTCCTGAAATGGACCCCGATGCACCTCCACCTTACTATTCATCAGGGTCCCCTCCGGGAGACCCTGCTGAGGAAAGAGAGAAAATGGAGCCCTAATGGGAAAGAGAGAAAATGGAGACCCTAATGGGAAAGAGAGAAAATGAATCCCCTGATGGGGTTAAATAGAGAGAAAAAAGCCACCAATAAGCCTGGAAATGCTATTTAAGTCCCCCTTACCATTTTCTGGCACGTGGTTGGAAAAGACTGACCCTATGAATTGGAAATGGAGTAGTAAGATCTATTGGCTGGTGGGCATCATTGCCGTGTTCCTGACCCTGCTGTCGCCCGCCTTCCCTAAGTTCCTCAGCCGTTATGGTTTGTTGTTGAACGGGGTCATCATGCATTCTATACTCTTCAGCGGGTTCTACCTGGTGGCCTGCCTGGTTTGGAGAAACCCGATATCCCAGGTATTCCTGGTTTTCCTGCTATCCTTTGCAGCTGAGTACCTGCAACAGTTTACCGGCAGGAGCTTTGAATGGGAGGACCTGGCGGGTAATGCCATTGGGATTTTCGCGGGTTTCGCGGCGTACCAGTTGTATTTGCAGTGGCCGGTCAGAAGGGCTATGGTCGTAGCACCACAGCATGCACCCACTTTTTAACCTCAGCGGGGTCTCCTGAAAGGGACCCCGATGGACTTCCATCATGGTCCCCTACGGGAGACCCTGCTGGGGAAAGAGATAAAATGGAGACCCTGACGGGGAAAGAGAGAAAATGAAGACCCTGATGGGGTTGGAACTTCCGACGTTGTAACCCGTCGGTCATAAGACACAACGGGGCGCTGGGAGATGATTGTATACCTCAGCGGGGTCTCCTGAAAGGGACCCCGATGCACCACCATCCTGCTATTCATCAGGTTCCCCTCCGGGAGACCCTGCTGGGGAAAGAGAGAAAATGGAGCCCCTGACGGGGAAAGAGAGAAAATGGAAACCCTGATGGGGTTAGAACTTTCGTCTTGTAACCCGTTGGTCATAAGACACAACGGGGGCGATAGGAGATGATTTTATACTTCAGCAAAGGCTACCTAAACCAATTTTTCATTCATCAAGTTCCCGCTGCCCGCGATCTCCTGCACCAGCGGCATCAGCGTATCGCTCTGGCGGATGGCATCCAGGTGGCGGGAATGGTGCAGGTCGGTGCCCAGGAAATGGACCAGCTTATGCTTGACCAGGTGTTTGGCCAGGCTGAGGGCCGGCTTCCCGTAATAACCCGTCAGGGAATTGATATTCAGCTGTAACAATACCCCCATCGCACTGATCTCCTCATAGATCCCTGTCTGCCCCATGAGGTAAGTATACCTTTCCGGGTGGGCCAGGACCGGCTGGTAGCCATTGATCTGCAAATCGAAGAAGACCTGCTTCCAATCGAAGGGCAGGCTCACAAAGGAGAACTCCACCAGCACATAATTGCCAGCAAGGGTTCGCAATGGCTGCTTGTCCCGCACCAACAGGCTGAAATGCTCATCCAGCATATACTCTGCTGCTGAACGAAGGACCATGTCCTTGCCTTCCGCCGCTACCCTTAGCTCCAACTCCGCGGCCTCTATGGACGCATCATCGTTCCGGTAAAGGTCCCACAACACATGCGGAGTGGTAATCAAGCGGGAATAGCCCAGGTCTTCAAGGCCCCTGATCAATTGAAGGGATGTAGCCGTATCCGGGGAACCATCATCAATTCCCGGCAACAGGTGGGAATGCATATCGGTTCCGATGATGGAAAGGTCCAGGGGAACCGGCTTGGACTTCTTATGGAAGAAAGAAAACATAGGAATGCGGCAAATGAATTATGCCACCAAAGTTAGGTGGATAGGCCAAGGAATGAGTAAGTAGTTTATTAACGGTAGTGGCGCAGGAAAACGAGCTTAAAAGCAAGCCCTGTTACTAGGACTTTCACCGGTAAATGATTAGCATTGCAGCAAGGAGCCCCACCTGCTATGAGAAGGATAGCCCTGCTGGACTATGCACGATTCTTTGCTGCCATGATGGTATTGGTTTTCCATTATTGGTATGACGCCATCCGTCATGGCAAGATCTTCTCCATTTCCTATACACCGGTCATCTCCACCATTGCAAAAGCAGGTTACCTTGGGGTGGAGTTCTTCTTCATGATCAGTGGCTATGTCATTTTCTTTTCTGCTAACCAAAAGACGGCTGTAGCATTCGCAAGTGCCAGGGCTAAAAGGCTTTATCCTGCCTATTGGTCGGCATTGATCCTGACCACAGTAGTCATTCTTAGTTGGGGTGAGCCGTCACAAACCGTTACCTGGCGCCAATTCCTTGGAAACCTGACCATGCTCCAGAGCAGGTTAGGCATTGAACATATCGATGTTGTCTACTGGACCTTACACTACGAGTTGGCTTTTTATGCATGCATCACGCTGATCCTTCTTGTGGGCTTGCAAAGAAAATTACCAACCATTATTACTTTTTGGCCATTGGCCATCTTGTTGGTTTCATGGTTGGATCAATGGGAGGTCCCGGTATTGACAGGATACTATAGCTATTTTGCGGCAGGTGCATTATTTGCCATAAGAAAAGAAGAAAAAAATAATCTCAATTTATTGAGTTTATGCCTCGCCTTCTATTGTTGCTGCTGGTTCGCACTCGGCCAACCCCAATGGATCGATACAGAAAAATGGTTACTGCCAGGCAATATGGTGATCATCGCCATCATCACCCTATTTTTCGTGTTCTTTCATTTTCTCAACTCACCCGGATGGCAACAAAAAGACCTCCCCTTGGCAGGCCTCCTGGGAGCCCTCTCGTATCCTATCTATTTACTACACAATGAAATTGGTGTTATCCTACTCAACCACTGGGCCACCGACAGCAATAAATGGTTTGTTTACCTCCTGGTGATCGCCTGCATCATTGCCCTGGCATTCCTGGTGCATAAATTAGTGGAGAAAAGAATGGCTGGTCTATGGGAACGATTCTTCAGGTTCGTGTTAGCCAAACCCATTGCCTACCTCGAATCCAAACGCTTTTGGATCTGAGTCCTATCCGATGCCATTACACAAATAGGAATGCTCATCCAATGCACCAGGCATTTCACCTCCCATATCGCCCCCATACCGCATCTTACTACTATTTCCATTGCCCGGTATAGCTTTCAGCTGTTCCTGCCAACACTGTAAGTAACTTGAACAGGACCTTGCCGGCATCTTACAATGGTGGTGTATCTCCCCAACCCCTATCATAAGTGGAAGCCCTGATGCGGAAATTTTTTACAGCGGCTTCACAATCAAACCATTGCGTTCCCGTTAAAGAGCAGGTTATTATTAGTGCAGAAAATCCTGAAATCCATTCTTATGAAGCCTTGGACCTTGCCAATGTTGGTAAGCCTTTTTGTAGTATCCTGTACCAAAACCCTGAACACCCCAAGCGGGGCTGTGCCGCCAGAGACCAAGCATCCGGTGGAGGTCCTGGATGAACACATTTTTTTTATTAGTGCAACTGGCGATAGCCTTAACCATGGACATAGCCCTGAAAAACCATGGGACCTTGCCACCGCCAACCGCTATACTTTCCAACCAGGCGACATCATAGAAATTATTGAACAGGTGGAAGGCACCCTTACCCTTAACGAATCGGGCAGTGCCAACCAACCTATTACCATCAAGGGGGGAACGATTACCAATAAATCCGGTCATGGCCTGGTCCTATATAATTGCGATCATATCATTGTCCGGAATTTACAAATCCGGGGTAGCGGCCAGTTCAACAGCAATCCCACCGATGCAGGCATTTACCTGCTCTCCGATGACCGCCAACGACATGGTAATATCACTATTGACGAAGTAGTGGTAAAAGGTTTTGGTTTAGCAGGCATCTATTCCGAACTGGCTATGTCACCCAACACAAAATGGGAGAGCGAAGCAGCTTCGATGGCTTATCCCGGAGGCTTCGACAACCTGACCGTCAACCGTTGTGTAACCGATAGCAATGGTTTTACGGGCATCCAGATTGGCGGTTCCTGGCCGGGCAAACAGAATCGCAATATCGTCATCAAGAATACAATAGCCAGTTATAACAGGGGCATCAAAGGTATGCAGCCCCATACCGGAAACGGCATCATCATCACCAATACCAGTAATGGCCTTATCGATTCCTGCACCGCCAGTTACAATGGCTGGGAATACGGGCATGCAAATGTGGGTATCTGGACCTATACATCCGATAACATTACCATCCAGCGCTCCATTGCCTTCCGCAACCAGTCAAAATCCAGTGCAGATGGAGATGGTTTTGACATCGACGGAGGTACCAGCAATTGCGTGATGCAATATAATCTCGCCTATGAGAACGATGGCGCAGGTTTCCTGGCCTATGAATTTGGCGATCCCAATGGCATGAAGAACAATGCCATCAGGTATAATATATCGTACAATGATGCCCGTAAGAACAAGCAATATGGGGGGATTACCTATGGCGGCCAGGTGGCACAGGAAAACCTATACCTATACAATAACACTATAGTCAAACCGGAAGGAAAAGCTATTACCCGCATCGGGTATGAAGTGAAGGGATTATTGGACATCCGGAACAATATCCTTTCGGCACCGGAACAATCGGCACTCAGCACCAGCGCGTCCAATAACTTATCTGGGATTGTCAAGCTAGGCGATCAATTCTTTCCCTTAGCAGGATCAAAAGCCATTGATGCGGCAGAAGAGATCAAAGGACTACCTTCAACAGACTTCTATGGCACCCCGATCAGGGGAATAAGGGATATTGGGGCTGTGGAATATAAGCCGGATTAATGGCTTCCACCTGGATCATAACAGTTGGCTGAAAATGAAAAAAGGAGCATGAGCTCCTTTTTTCATTTATCGATCAATGATCTGTTTATATTATAATTTTCCTTTCACCTCTTCATACACAGCCCTGATCCCTTCTTCCAGTGAGATCCGGTGTTTCCAGCCAAGTGAATGAAGTTTGCTCACATCCATCAGTTTGCGGGGCGTACCATCAGGCTTGCTAAGGTCATGCTCGATCTCCCCTTCATAGCCCACGATCTTTTTCACCAGCAGGGCCAGGTCCTTGATGGGAATATCATCCCCAACACCAATATTCACCAGACCGGGTTCGCTATAATGCTGCATCAAGAAGTAGCAGGCATCCGCCAGGTCGTCTGCATGCAGGAACTCACGGCGGGGGGTACCCGTACCCCACATCACCACGCTGGGGGCATTGTTCTTCTTCGCCTCGTGGAATTTCCGGATCAATGCAGGCAATACATGGGATTTATTGAGGTCGTAGTTATCGTTCGGGCCATACAAATTGGTCGGCATCACCGAAATGAAATCGCAACCGTACTGGGAACGGTAGGCATCACAGAGTTTGATCCCCGCGATCTTGGCGATGGCATAGGGCTCATTGGTGGGCTCCAGTTCACCGGTCAGCAGGTATTCTTCCTTCAAAGGCTGGGGCGCCAGCTTGGGATAGATACAGGAGGATCCCAGGAACAGGAGTTTCTTCACCCCATTCTCATAAGCGGAATGGATGATATTGTTCTGGATCATCAGGTTATCATAGAGGAATTCCCCGCGATAGGTGTTATTGGCGAGGATACCGCCCACCTTGGCCGCAGCCAGGAAAACGTAGTCGGGTTTTTCGGCAGCGAAGAAATCCTTCACGGCCTGCTGGTTGCGAAGGTCCAGCTCCGATGAGGTGCGGGTGATGATGTTGGTGAATCCTTCGCTTAACAGTTTGCGATGAATAGCCGAACCAACCATTCCGCGGTGCCCGGCGATGTATATTCTTGCACTCTTTTCCATTACATATTGTTTGGGCCACCAAGGCTCAAAGACACGAAAGAACACGAAGGCTTTAAGCCCTTTGTGAAACCTTAGTGACTTCGTGCCTTAGTGGCAAATAAAAACCTTACTCGTACTGATTCTTAACGTAATACCCGCTTTCTTTCAGGAGCTTTTCCTTACGGAAGCTATCCACATCAGCGGCAACCATTTCTTTCACCAATGCAGGCAGGTCGTACTTGGGTTTCCAGCCCAGTTGGGTCTGTGCCTTAGTAGGGTCACCGATCAGCAGGTCCACTTCGGTAGGACGGAAATATTTTGGATCTACCGCTATCACTTCCTTGCCGGTCTCCAGCTGGAAATCAGGGTTGCTGCAGCTTACCACCACACCTACTTCCTGCTCGTTCTCGCCTTTGAATGCTACTTCGATACCCACTTCTGCAAAGGCCATCCGAACGAATTCCCTTACCGGGGTGGTCACGCCGGTAGCGATCACGAAATCCTCGGGCTTTTCCTGTTGCAAGATCAGCCACATGGCCTCTACATAATCCTTGGCATGACCCCAGTCGCGCTGCGCATTCAGGTTACCCAGGTAGATCTTGTCCTGCAGTCCCAGGGCGATCTTGGCCACGCCACGGGTGATCTTGCGGGTCACGAAAGTCTCACCGCGGAGGGGGGATTCGTGGTTGAACAGGATACCGTTCACCGCGAACATATTGTAGGCCTCACGGTAATTCACCGTGATCCAGTACGCATACATTTTGGCTACGGCATAGGGGGAACGGGGATAGAAGGGAGTGCGCTCACTCTGGGGCACTTCCTGCACCAGGCCGTAAAGCTCTGAGGTAGAAGCCTGGTAGACCTTGGTCTTATGGGTCAGGCCCAGCAGCCTCACGGCTTCCAGGATCCGCAGGGTACCAATACCATCGGCATTGGCGGTATATTCAGGGGTCTCGAAGCTCACATGTACATGGCTCATGGCTGCCAGGTTATAGATCTCATCCGGCTGGGTTTCCTGGATGATACGGATCAGGTTGGTGCTATCGGTCAGGTCACCATAATGCAATTTCAGCCGAACATTCTTTTCATGGGGATCCTGGTACAAATGGTCAATACGGTCGGTATTGAAGAGCGAGGAGCGGCGTTTGATGCCATGCACCATATAACCCTTCGACAACAGCAACTCGGCGAGATAGGCGCCATCCTGGCCGGTGATACCGGTAACTAATGCAACTTTGGACATATTCAATATTTGATAAGGAACTGCGATATTTTCCTAAAAGGTTTCAAAAATATGGTAAAAAAATAAGGTGTGAGCCCATTCACGTCCCAGGCCCGCCTGTCCTCGCGGTTGGCCCGCCAGCGGTTGGTCAGGGAAGCATTGCTCATGCCACCGGTGCGCATTTTAACGGTCACTTCGGGCAAATATGTTGCCGGAACATCATATTTCACCAGAAACCGCAGCATCAGCTCATAGTCCGCAGCCGAACGGAAACTGGTATTGAACACCCCGTACTGCTCGTATAACTCGCGACGGACGAAGAAAGTAGGATGGGGCGGCATCCAGCCATAGAAGAATTTCTGGGAACTATACCCTCCCGACTGCCAATACCTGATGACCCTGGAAGTATCCCTGGCATCCACATACAGCAGGTCGGCATAGACCGCCTGGACCTTGGGGTCCTGGAACAGCCTGGCCACCTTGGCCAATACCTGGTCATTGGTATAGAGATCATCAGAATTCAGGATACCAATAATATCGCCAGTCGCCATGGATATTCCTTTGTTCATGGCGTCATAGATCCCATTGTCCTTGCCGGAATGGATCTTGCTGACATGGGGATAGGAACGGGCAATGGCCAGGGTGTCATCGGAGGAAGCGCCGTCCACAATGATATGTTCTATATCCGGCCAGCTTTGGGCGGCAACACTATCAAGGGTATCCTTAAGGGTCCTGGCACTGTTATAAGTGGCAGTAATAATGGAAATCCTGGGGTACATAATGCAATTGTCTGGAAAATATCCTAGGAGACCACCCTCTCCCGGACAGGTTGGGCAGGGTTTCCCTGGTAAATGGTATAGGGTTGCAGGTCGGAGGTTGCCACCGACATGGCGGTCAACACAGCATGGGTTCGGCAGGTCACACCCGGACAAACCAGGGCCCTGGCGCCCACCCAGGCGCCATCCTCTATGGCAATACCCTTGACCATGAGGTCAAAGGTTTCAGTAGCATAATTGTGGTTACCGGTAAGCAGCATGGCGCCCTGTGAGAGGCAAACATGGCTACCAATTGAAACAGGGGCCAAATTATCGATCCAAACTTCCTCGCCGATCCAGCTATGGTCACCAATGGTGAGTAACCAGGGATATTTGATGTTGACCGCAGGTTTAATGACAACGCCTTTGCCCATTCTGGCGCCAAAGCACTTCAACAGGAATACCTTTAAACCCGAAGACGGATTCCAGGCTGCTTTGAAAAAAATCGCATTGGCGAAATACCATAAGACCTGTTTCAGTTTCCCAGCCCCGATCTCACGGGCATACCAGTCATTATTGTATTGATCTAAGGCAACTTTCTTGCTCATGATAATAGGCTATGGTACTGTTCTTTAAGGGAGGATTGACGAAGGAAATCCAAGGCATAAGCCCTGGCAGTCCCGCTGTAGTGGGCATACACTTCACCGGTCATGGCAACACAATTTTGGATTGCCTGTTGGAAGCCGCCCTTATTCGCCAGCGGCAATACCCATCCGGCCTCATGTGCGTCAAGGTCAGTCCATGGGGTTTGGTCACTGATCAAGGCTGGTTTTCCGAGCACCAGCGCTTCAAAGATCACATGGCCAAAGTTCTCGCCCCTGGTAGGCAGCACAAAGTAGTGATAGCGTTGCATGGTCTCCTTCAGTTTGCCAGGCGGCATTTCACCGAGATAGGTAACCTTGATATTCTTATCCAATCCCGCGATCTTCCCTTCACAGGCCTTCCAGTATTGCGGATCCTCAAGTGGCCCAATAATGCCCAGGTCAACCTCGCCCTCTATTCCTTTCAGGCAATCCAATAAATAATCCACCTGCTTGATGGGATGGATCCTGCCTACGAACAGCAAGGAAGCTTGGCCCTTTGTTTTCGGTAAGGGACTGGTTTCCTCACCAGGGTCCGCAGGAAAATTTGGCAATACCTTGATAGTAGCCTTGCCAAACCAGGATTCAATATTCTTCTTTTCTTCCTGGTCGGTAGCATGGAAACATACCAACCGATGGAGTCCCAGCAACCGGAAAGCCTTGAGAAAGGCTTTCTTCTTAGCCGGCTTGAACTGTAGGGCACTGGGCCTTAACATACCGTTGGGCGCCAGGATGACCTTACCCTTATAAAATCCCAGCTTTTTCAACAGCAGCGGGATGATGGTGCTGGTAACAGAGAACATGCTGTTGCAATACAGCACATCGGGCTCCTGTTCCTGGATGGCTTGCCTGATCTGCTGCCACTTATTCTCCTTGCCGGAGGCATACCAAACCCTGGCCTTGCCTTTGTAATCGATCCAGGCATCTTGCTGTTGGGCAGTCATGCAGGCCACGCCATCAATATCGTAGTTGGAGGTAAAAACATTGATAGCATAGTCGTTGCCCAGGTTCCGCACAAAATTCACGGTGGAGGTGATGGGGCCACCGGCTTTATAAGCCGGGTCAAACCAGTCAACAAAAAACATGATACGCTTAGGCATAGTATTTCTTCCCTTGTTGACGTTTCAAAAATGCTTTTAATTGGGACGGCCAGTTAGGATTCATACAGGGTTTCTCGATCAGCAAATAATACACTGCCGATACCACCAATACAGGAATGGCCAACAAGAATAATTGCAGGACCAAATTTACGATATAACCATTACCCAACTGCCAATGGATGGTAAACCTTCCTGCCATTGAAATAATGGCAAAATGCAGCAGGTAAATGGAATAACACATTCCACCGATCAGGGCCACCGGACTGAAACTAAAGATCTTCTTCCATCCCTGGTTCAGTAATACGACCAGGTAGAATCCCCCAACCAATAGCGGGTAGAGCATGCGGTTAATCAATTCCTGGTCATGGTCCACCAGGACCACCATCAGGAAGAGTCCCAGGCCGGCCAGCCCAACCAAGGTCTCATTTTTCATGATACCCGCAACACTTGTTTTATTCGTATAGAGGTCGGCCAGTAAGATGCCACAACAAAAGAACTCAAAATAATCATAGAGGGACTTCACCGGCATGGCCGCGTATTCACGGACCAGTGGCAGGAACAGCGCGATGGCTAAGAGCAAGCTTCGCCTCGCCACCGGGTTGAGTTTATAGATAAGCATGAAGACCGGTACCAGAATGTAGAACTGTACTTCTATCTCAAGGGACCAGGTGACAATGGATACAAGTGGTGGCCCTAACAATACATTATGGCTATAGAACAGCGAAGCCATCAGGCTGGGAAACAGTTGATCAAAAGGGTAAACATGCATGGCCAGCTGCAGGGTAAAGAGCAAGAGAAGTGAAATGATATAAGGCGGTTCCAGCCTGGTCAGCCGCCGGATATAAAATTTGGACAGGCTAACGGGCCTGGCGTCAAGGAAATAATGCCGGGCAAACGGAACAGCCAGGATAAAACCACTCAATACAAAGAACAGGGGTACCCCCTTGTCAAAATCCCTCAATAAGGCATGCAGGAAGGGCGCAGCCGCTTCACCGCCTTCACTGGCAACCGGACTATAATGCAGGAAATAGCCATAGGCATGGAAGACCAATACCAGCCCGATGGCCAGGAAACGCAGGCCATCTATTTCAGGGAAATAGGCTCCGGCGGAGATGGTCCGGCGGAAAAGATTGACCCAGAATGCTTTCTTACTACTCATGTTTTATTCAACCTTTCCTCAATTTTATTTGCTGTTTGGCCTGCCATAATTCCCGGAAAAGCACGGCATACTGGTCCACTACTTTATCCAATTCATAGCCCTGCACATTTTGGTACCCTTTTTCAACGAGCCCGGACCGGTAACTATTGTCCCTGACCAGTTGCTCCACCCCTTCACGAATGGCAGCGGGGGAATAAGGATCAACCAGGCAAGCGGCCTGGCCGGCAACGGAAGCCATGGGCTGGAGCCGGCTGGTAATGACCGGACGGCCTATGGCCTGGGCTTCCAGGATGGGCAAGCCAAATCCCTCATACAGGGTAGGGAACAATAGGGCATCGCACTGGATATATTCTTCCACCAATGCTTCATTACTGAGTCCTGATGCCTGCGAATATCTAATGTCATTGACAGCCAGGATAGCCTCCTGGCCAGCATCCAGGTTACCGATGACCCTGAGCTCAACCGATAAACCTTTCAGCGCTTCAGCCACCCTTTCCAGGTTCTTGTTCGGCGTGGTGCCGATAAAGAGCAACCTTGGGCAGTTGTTATTAAAGGGCCGGGGGCTGGGCTGGAAAATCGGGTCCACAAAATTGGGGATCACCCTCATCTTCCCGGCAGCTTCGGGGAAGAGTTGGGCCACTTCGCGATAGGTCTGCTCCGAGATCACGGTGATCAGGGAAGCCTTCCTGATGGGAAGCTTGTACCACAATAACCAGATGACCCAAAACTTTGGGTGCCATTTGGGGAGCTGGTTCAGCAGTACACAATCATGGATCGTGAGCACATTCACATTCCTGCTGTTTAAACCCAACAATACATAATGGATATCCCCCGTAATATGGTTGATCGGCTGTTGGTGCTTCCGGAAAAAGGAGAGGTTGACCCAAAGGGTAGAAAAGCTGCTATGATGTGGCGCATGCAAACATTCCACCGCAAAATCATCCTGATATTTGGTAGCCAAACGCTCGTAAACATTCTTAAAGACCCTTTCGATACTATAAAATCTTGGGTTCTCTTTACGGAATGCCACCAATAAAGCCGTCATTGGAAAACTTGTCATTACGGATTAGTGAAATGGGGGCTTTGTCCCACTGTTCGAATTCTTTTAGAGGGCACATTCTGGCCGAACCAGGAAGGCAAGGCCTTTGCCACCAACCACATGAAGAATATTGTCTTCACCAGTGAATTGATGATACTCAACGTATCTGTTTCCGCTGAATAGGTCACGTTATAAAAGATCACCGGGATCCAGCACAACAATAAGGGGATGCGCTTTGTCCTGGTGAAAATAAGGCCATAGGCCCATCGTAAAAACAGCCCCAAAAGGAACATATAAAGGATCCCACCTTTTACACCAAAACTCCCATATGCTTCTCCTAAGGGACCCACATTGGTAGAAAAACCCCGCAGTTTAAAGCCGGCATAATAATCCATGTTGAACTTTCCACCTGCCTCCGGCTTATCAGGCCAAAGAAACCTTGGCACGAAGGCAGATAAAAATACTGTCCTCAATCGATCACCATTATCAAAGTCTTTTGAATTTGGGATTCGCTTCATTACCAGCGCAACATTATACCCTTGATTAAGCCTTATATATGTTGGAAAAAAAACTTCGTTCTCTATCAATGCATTGCCTTTCTGTAAATTCTCAATAAACAAATCAGCAAATAGAGTCACCTTGTTTCCTTGATAGCCAAGCAGCCAAGTATATTGCCTATAAGTTCTTTTAGTGTTTTGTAAAACCAACAAACCAATAAGTGCTAGAAAAACAACAAGAACTTTTCTTAACAAAGACACTTTTGCTCCAAAATAGAAAAATGAAAAAATGGTGATACCCATATAGGCAACTACGGTAAACATTCCTGTATTAAGGGCATTGTTAAGAAGGAAAATTGCAAAAACTATTAGAACAATAAGTTTATTCTTGAATGCAGGAGTATAATAGATATATAAAATACCTGCAAAACTTGAGAAGAAAAATAGCTGAATAAAGAATTGAATACCTAAAGGAAGGAATCTGGTGAAAAATGAAAGAAGCAAACCTACCATCAAAATTTGCAATCCCACTTCTTTCCTTGTTTGCAATATGTTTCTTATTCTACCCAGAATATGATCTAAGTGTGCTCCTTCGTCTACTCCTCCCTTTATAGGCAAAGTCAAACCAAATGAAAATAGTGATATGGCGGGCAAAGCATAACTAAAATAGGTTTGACGGTCAACTACCATATACTTTAGCCAAATAAGAGATAGCTTATTGGTTACAGGGTAATATTCATACCCTACCAATGGCATCACCAGGCAGGTGAGTACATAGATCAGCGCTGTCGCTTCCCTGAGCACAATTCCCTTTCCTAGTTTATCCAGCAGTTGCAATAAAACAACAGCCAGAAGCGACAAGACCAGCACTTCATAACTATCCGATACCAGCGATAGGCCGGCAACCAGCGCAATACATATGGAGAAAACCTTCCTGATCAAAATGAAAAACTAAAAACTGTTGGTAAAGCTTTACTACAACTTACCTAAAATATTGCTATAAACCGTTTCGCAGGAATAATCCCAATAATGGATGGTCTTATTTCCCTGAGAAAATAGGCTTGGGATAACCAATTCTGCCAGCCGCGAAAAATCCACACCCCTTACCTGGGGGTTGCTATCTGTTTTCTCAAAAGGCTGGCAACCGATCATGTGCTCTGGATACAATACATGCAAGCCACAGGTATGGTATTCAAAGAGTTTATTTGGTGCGTTATACACATAATTGGGGATATGCCCCTTGTAAAGGATCAGGCCCACCTGGTATTGGTGTAAGATACCCGGCAAGTCATAATAATCCACCCTATCCTTCAACTGTATCCATTGGCAACCAAGTGCCTGCAAATAATCCTTCACTTCCCCCTCAATATTATTGGAAAAAAGGTCAAGTGTATACCTGCCCTCTTGTGAACTCACCCAATCAAAGACTTCTTTGGCATAGGTAGTTTTCCATCCCAGTGCGCCCACATAGACAAGGCGAACAGGGCCGCCATCTGCAATCGCGATGGTTTTGGGATGCCAGCTGGCGGGCGGGTAATTGGGCATGATCCTATGCTTTTGATCCGGCACCAAACCATTATCCTTCTGAAATAGGGATAAACGGTCCTTATTGGTGTGGGATATCCAGTCGGCTGTTGGGTAAATGCCTCTTTCCCATTGATGAAAGCGTTTTACCAACACCATCCCATTCGCATACTCCTGTGGGCTGACGTATTCGTGGTAATGAATAAACAATTTTGCCCCGGGTCGGATGAACTTTTTATAGAGGATAGCCGGGAAGGCAGAAATGGATTCATAATAGAAAACCGAATCCGGTCGGTGGAAAAGCAATATCAACAAGGCCCCGATATTGAACCGCAAATAGGCCAGGTATCGATTGATTGAATTTCCATGGGCACTTCCCCTCCTGGTCAGGGTAATGGCAGGGGAAGGCGAAGCATAATGCCTGATACCAGGGGCTGGGGCCGTGGTAATGACCCTTGTTTTCATGCCTGGATGCCCGGCTGCCAGGGTATTGATAAAATTCATGGCAGGGGGGTAAAGCTCCAAAGGGTTGAAATGTAATACAACCAGCTTGCTCATAGGGATGCTAAGACCTTTAATACGTCTGCAGAACGGTCTTTATAACTATAGCCAGATGCCAGGGACCTTTTTCGCGCATTCTCACGGATCCTGTCGGCGCCGGCTTTATCCAGCCGCAGGAGTTGATTGGCCTTCTCCATACAGGAAGTCGCATCAGTAAACAGGAAGGCCTCTTCGCCATCCTTAAAAAACAGTCGGTGTTCCGGCGTATCGGGTGCAAGCATGATGCCGCCGATGCCAGGCACTTCAAAACTGCGCATGTTATGGGAATCCAGGTTATGCACCCTCATGAGGTTGAGTTGAACCCTGTATTGCCTGAGTTTGATCCAGAAATCGCCTGCATAAACGGCGTCGAATATCCCGATATTGGGATGGCTGATAAATGCACCCCAATTGTTCCCGAAAAGATCGATCTGTATTCCGCCATCAGCCAGTTGCCGGATGAAGGAGGCCCTGTCCTTATCAGGGTTCCCCAGGAAACAGAGCTTCAGTATTTCAGGGGCAGCCGCAGCTGCCTCCAGGTCCTTATCTGCCAGGTCAAAACCAAAAGGCAAGAGGGCAACCTTACAACCTATCTTTTCCAATTGGGATTTGATCGCCAGGCTATAAGTGAAATGCAGGTCGAATGCACGGATGGACCTGGTAACATTCTTATTACCGCTTCCAGAGCCCGTAAAGATGAAAGGATTGTCGGGATTGTAATTCACTACGGGTACCCGAAGGGAATGGATCCATTGTATGGTAGAAGGGAAAACCTCCATCCCCTTGAAAACCCAAACAGCATCGGGGCGTTTTTTTTCGATATGTTGGCGGAGGCTTTGATTGACACCATGAAGTATCCTCGATAATCCAGCCTTATACAATAGTTTATTGACCAAGGACTTGTTATAGGAAGCCAGAAAAAGATTCTGGGCCGGGAAGATCTCTACTGCTACACCTAACTCTTTAAGGTGTCTGGCATAGATCCTTTCGATCGACCAAATATTATCCGAACCAACGATCAAAATCCTTTGAATATTCATCCTACCCTTTCTTGACATTATTGGCAATTTGCGCTACGATCTGGCCTATAGAAAAATCCCGGATGATCTCACCTGAAGCCTTCCCTGCCTTTTCAGCGAACCCTTCCACCTCTATGATCTTCCGGATGGCATCGGCTAAACCATCCACATCCCCTTCTTCCACAGTATAGCCATTCACGCCATCCTTTACCAGGTCATAGCTGGAGCCACAGGTCCTGGATACGATCACGGGCTTTTCAAAATTCATGGCCTCATTCACCGACAAGCCCCAGGTTTCGCCGATACCGGAGCACATGATAAAGATGTCTGCAACCTGGTAGTACCTGGGAATATCCAACTGGTTGACAAATCCGGTAAGGAACACGTTGTTCAAATGGTATTCACGTATATATTGCTCCATTTGGCGCCTGAGTTCCCCCTCGCCAACAAACACCAGGGCAAGGTCATCCCGGTTCAAGAGATGGAAGGCCTTAAGCAGGTCCATCGGCCGCTTCTTTTCAATATACTTTCCTGAAAAGAGAAGGACTTTCTTTCCGGCCGGCAGTTGCAGTTGCCGCTTTATCTCCTCCTCCTTCCCCTTCATGGAAACATGGGCTGCCTGGAAAAAATCATTATCCACCGCATAGGGGGTAAAAATGAGCCGGTGTTCGGGCACACCGAAATATTGATAGAAAGCCTTGTTTTGGGAACCTATGTAGAGGAACTTATCTATAAAGGGTTTGAACAGGAAATACTTCAGGAAGGTCTTTTTCAGGGTCAGTTTCCAGGAAGCCTTGCGGAGCTCCTGGTTCAGTGGCGATTCAGCCCTTAACCATACTTGTTTGCCGGCCAGCTTGCCGGCAACAATGGCCAGTAAGGTTGAGCTATAGGACCACCCATTGACAATGACGATATCCCGTCCATCCTTCATGATCCTGCTGATCACCCCGGGATTGAAAACATCGAAAAGATGATTGTCCAAACTTCCGGAGCCCGCATAGTTGGGCAAAAACTCTGAAGCATACCCTTCAAGTAATGGGATATCCCATTTTATCTTTGTCCCAAATTCCTTATCCAGGTCCCCTTTGATACTTGCGTCGGAAAAATAATACACTTTTAGATCTACCTCCCTGGCAAGTGCCTTGAACAAAGGAGCGAAATACTGTATAGGGTGGCTGATGAAGTAAGAAATGCTAAGATTCGACATCTAATAATTTATCCGATTATTTACACAACACTCCATGATTCAAGAAACTTGAATTAACCGCCAAAAAAACACTATTGAATTAAAATCACAAATCATTCAAAGAAGCAAAAGAAACAAGAAATATACATTATAAAATTACCAAGGAATCATTCAATAAATCAAGTAATCGAATCAATATCAATGAGAAAACTATATTCTAATTTTAATATTTCCCAATAATTCTTCTATGCGCTGAACTTGCTTTCTATATGTATTCTCAGCAGCGTAGGACCGTCTTCCTTCAACCATTAAGGTAGAGTTATAATATTCAAGACTATTAACTACCTTTTTAAACAACCCTGGTAATTCATCATTATTCTTTCTACTCTTACACATAGTAATTAAATCATCTCTTCCAGCATAGGTTGTAATATTATTTGAAACTATCACTTTCCCGATTGCTAAATACTCCATTACTTTATGATAATTAGTACCTCCAGATTGATCTTTGCTAATATCATAACAAATTAACAACATATCCACACTTGCAAGCCCAAGCTCTAATTCTTTTGCTGATACAGGTCCATGCAGAACTACGTTAGGCTGATTTTGCAATTCTTCAATAAACATTCTAGTTTCTTTACCCATATCACCCCCCAAGTTTGAAAAAGAAACTTTAACACTTCCCCAAAAATCAAACACGAGATCACTATTCTCCTTAATTAATCGCAACAATGTTAACCTATCAATATCGCGCCTTAATAAATTACCTGAGAATCCAACCCTGATAGGCTTTCCTACTGAAGATTTCACTTTTACATCTAAAAACGATGCACTTACACCATGTTGAATGAAAAACTTAGGGCAGTTTATAAAAGCATACTTACTCAATATTTCATTTGTTACCGATAACACCAAATCTGCCCCCTCGCCAGAATCAAATGCTGTCTTATTAAGTGGCTCATCAACTGGATGAAATATTCTTAAAGATTTATTGGGGAAAAGATTAAATGGATAGAAGTTACCTAAATCAAATGACCATATTATATCAGGCTTCTTAGGAAGATTTTTTAGAACCCTTCTAATATGAAAGCTCATTAAAAAATGAAATACACTTATTGCATGGAACTTTAAATTAACTGGGAACCATAATTGATGATCAATTATAGTTAAACCTGGGTATTCTTTAAGCTGGGTAAATGATACATCAAAACCAACACTTGAAGAAGGAGGATTTAAGAAATAAACGTCATTTCCACGACCTGCCAGCTCTATCGCATAATGGTGTTTAGACACAAACATTTTACCCCACTCTTGTGGAGATATGACCAATATAACTTTACCTGTCAATTTAAAGTCAGGAACTTCAGGCATAGAACTCTTGAATAGTACGGGCTACATACTGAATTTGATCTTCAGTTAACTCCGGGTACATAGGAAGAGAAAGGATCTCTGACTGCATTGATGAAGCAACAGGATAATCATCTGGATTCTTTCCTAGATATTTATAAGCTGGCAAATTAGGTAAAGCAGTTGGGTAATGAATAGAAGTCTCAATACCACTTTTTGTCAAAAATTCCATCAGCTCATCACGTTTTTTTACTCTAATTACATACAAATGATAGGTGTGAACTGAATCTGGTCTACAACGAGGGATCAATACCTGAGGAATATCAGATAAATATTTATTATATAAACTTGCATTATAAATGCGCATTGAAGTCCAATTTAGTATGTGCGGTAATTTAGCACTCAAAATTGCTGCCTGAATTCCATCCAAGCGACTGTTAATTCCTTCTATTTGGTGTTGATGCTTTTTTAATGCGCCATGTCTAGAAAACATCCTGCATTTATCAGCAAAGGAGCTATTATTCGAAATTATACACCCGGCATCTCCATAAGCACCCAAATTCTTACCAGGATAGAAACTAAATGAGCCCGCAATTCCAAATAACCCCGCTCTCTTTCCCTTAAACTCAGAAAAATGAGATTGAGCGCAATCCTCAATAAGATAAAGCCCATGCTTATCGCAAATACCCTTAATCAGCTCTATTTCGCACATCTGTCCATGAAGATGAACTGCTATTACAGCTCTAGTCCGAGAGGTTATAGCACCTTCTAACAACAGCTCATCGATACTATAAAAATTGGGATCAATATCAACAAATACAGGAGTTGCACCAGTTTGACTAATAGTTTCAGAACTTGAAATCCAACTATTAGCAACAGTAATAACTTCATCACCAGAACCAATTCCAAGCATCTTCATAATTATATATAGAGAATCAGTGCCATTAGCACAAGACACAACATGATCAACCCCATAAAGATTTCCAAAATCACGTTCAAAGCTATCAACATATTTCCCGCCAATAAATGCAGTTTCTTCGATAACAGATCTAATTGCTACATCAATCTCGCCTTTGATGCTTAAATATTGAGCTTTTAGATCAACAAATGGAACTTTCATGTATTCTTTTATTTAATAGACCTAATTATTCTGGCAGGATTTCCCGCATAAATCCCAGGTAACAAAATATCCTTCGTAACTACTGCACCAGCACCAATAACTACATTGTCACAGATTTGAACGGGAAGAATAGTGGCATTTGAACCAATTGAAACATTGTTGCCTACAACTGTTGACTTCCATAAACTCTTATTACCTCGCGCAGGTCCACCACTTGAAAAAAGATCATTAATAAACATCACTCCATGACCAATAAAGCAATCATTTCCTATAGTAACCAACTCACAAATAAACGAGTGTGATTGAACTTTTGTCCTTTTGCCTATTATGACATCTTTCTGAATTTCAACAAATGGTCCTACAAAAGAATCTTCTCCTATTGTACAGCCGTAAAGATTAGAAGGCATAACAATACGCACATTTTCACCAAATTTAACATCCTCGCGAACTTTACACTCAAATATCTGTGGATGGAACATTCGAATAAAATTTATTCATTAAATCTTTACAATTTAACCGCCGCACGATAGATCCTTTCAATAATCTCAACAGTTTTCAAACCCTCAAATGAACTAGTTGAAATTGTAGCATTATTACAGAGAACCTCAATCAAATTATCATATACCTTATCATGATTACTCATTGAACCCTGATAATTTCCGTAATTATTTGCTTTATTACCTTCTGGCAAATCGTCAATAACATAACCTTCAATCTGCTGATACTCTAGTTCATTAAGATACTGACCTCCTATTTTAACTGTCCCCTTTTCACCAAAAATTGTAAGGGACCCCTCCATATTTTTATTGTAACTATTTACGGTGTAATTTATGGTTCCAATTGCTCCATTATTAAACTCCAAAATAACTACCCCAGTATCTTCAAACTCAATAATTCCTTGATGAGCAAGATTACCCATAAAAGCTTGCACATGTTTAACATCACCAATCATCCAGTATAAAAGATCAATAAAATGACTAAACTGAGTGTATAAAGTACCACCATCTAACTTTAGTGTGCCTTTCCAGGAGTTATGGTAATAATCTGGATTCCTATTCCAAAAACAGCTTAGTTGAATACTAAGAACCTTACCTAAACGACCTTCTTCTAAAATGCGCTTTACAGCTTCGACTGGCGGATTGAACCGATTCTGTTTGATTGCAAACAAACGCCTATTAGCCCGTTCAGCAGCTTTAATCATTTCACCACAATCTACTGCAGTCAGTGCCATAGGCTTTTCACATAATACATGATATCCTTTATTCAAGGCCTTGATGGCATGTTCGGCATGCAGTCCATTTGGAGAACAAATTGCTACAACGTCCATTTGAGTTTCAGAAGCTAACATGTCTTCTACTGAGTAATATGGATTAGCATTATACTTTACTGCAAGAGCATCTGCCTTTCCAGGATCAATATCACATACTGCAACCAACAAAGCCTTATTATTAATATGCTCTGCATGTCTTTGAGCAATCCTACCACATCCTATAATGCCAATTTTTACAGAAGCACTCATTTCTTTTTTGAATTTATTTATTTTATTTTTTTAAAAGCCGAAAACAACTTATTGTCAACGAAACTGAATACAACTTTGAATTCTGACAAAATTCCGCAGTTGTGAATTAACAGGAATTCACAATTCCAGTCATTAACTTGAATGGAAAATTGAAAATATCAAAGTTCTTTAATCTTCTTTGCAGGAATTCCTCCATAGAGAGAAAACGGCTCAATGCTTTTGTTTACTACAGAACCAGCGGCCACTATAGCACCTTTTCCAATTGTTACGCCAGGCAAAATAGTAACATTGGAACCAATCCAAACACCATCCTCAATTGATATTGCTTTGGTCAATGCTTTACCTTTCCATGGTATAGCCCGACTATTCCTATAATCATGGTCATGTGTATATATTGTTGCTCGTGGACCAATTGCAACATTATTCCCTATATAGATATCACCGCTAACATCAATAATTGAATAATCTCCAACTCGACTACCATTACCAACGATAAACTTCCCAGAAATGCCGTGCTCTCTTGAAAAAATCTGACAAAACGATGCTATCGAACTACCCTCTCCAAACTCCCATTTACTATGAACAATTATAAATGAAGATGACTCGATTCCAGATCTATTCGCAATTGTAAACTCAGAATTCTCACTTAAAACAATTGAAGTATTTTTTCCTATATAACAATAATCACCTACAGTTAAATTTGATCCTTTAGCCAAAATCAATTTTGAATTCCCCTCCATTCTAAAGTCACTTCCTGATACAACATTTCCCCTTCCTTCAATTCTTGAACTCCAATCAACTGAAGCTCTTTGACCTATATCATATTTCCACGAATATAGAATCCAATAAAAGCCTCTAATCAAATTTGAAAAAAAATTAAAAACCTTCTTGGCAAAAAGCATTTAAATATTATTTAACTCTTTAATCAAATCATTGAATACTACATAGCTATTCTTATCAAGTTTAATTATAGCTTTTGCCATCTTCCTTTGGAGAACTCTCTTAATCGAATTAATACAATCCCTGCGATCTTTTAAACTCAATGGACTGGCATTTGAAGTCAGATATTTAACCATAATGGAATCATATGCGCCTTCAAAATTCTTAAAACTATTCATTTCCTGTTCTCCATGCACACGGTACCAAACCATGCCATGCGGCATCAACAATACCGGGTATCGTTGACCCAAGCGATGCCACATTTCAAAATCCCCAACCATCCGCATATTGGAAAATCCACCTACGGCATTAAAAACATCTTTCCTGATGATGGCAGAAAGTGGAGCTTTATGAAAAAGACCGGGGCCCTTATAGTGATAAAGATAGGCCTGCTCAGGCTTCAGCACAAAAGGAAATATCCGCTCCTTGTCCTGGTTTAGTGAACATAAACCCCATCCTGCCACTGGATTGGCTTCCATACATTCCACCAAATGCGCAAGTCCCCATGGGTAGATCAGGTCGTCTGCATCCACATATTTCAGGTATTTACCCTGCGCATGGGAAGCTGCCTTATTCCGGTTGGGATAATCACCCAGGTTCCTTTCATTAATGAATACCTTCACGCGGGTATCTTTTTCGGCGTATGCACGCGCAATTTCTACAGTCTTATCTTTGGAGCCATCATCACAGATGATCAATTCAAGTTCCTTCCAAGTAGAGGCCAATACGCTTTCAATGGCATCCGCTATATATTTCTCCCTGTTATAGGAAGTCATCAATACACTTACTAAAGGCCTTTCCATTCTCAGATTCTGGTTAAACTATTAATTGCTGTTCTGCCGATCACCCCCCAATCAAAATTATTTACAACAAACTCACGCCCGTTGGTAGCCAATGTCCTTCTCAGTTCGCCATCATTTATCAATTCCGCAATGGCCTGTCCAAACTCGTTGGGAGCATCTGCTATCTTCAAATGCTTTCCATTGATATAATCAACACCTTCAGCGCCCTTGCCTGTAGCAACCATTGGAATACCGAAACTTAACGCCTCAAGGATTTTCAGGCGGGTACCACTACCTACCAATAATGGCGCAATGGAGATATGCCCAAGGGAATAAAATTCCCTGAGATCATCAACCCTTCCCATGAAAGTTACGGAAGGATCCTCCTTATACTGATTGAAAATGGGGTTATCATTTCCACTTCCTGCAATAAGCAAATTAATCCCTTTGAACCGCTCCTTCAGTTGAGGGTAAACCTGATCAAGAAACCAAACCAAACCGCCACTATTGGCTACAGTATTCAAGTCGCCACAGAAAAGCAAGATGGGTTCAGTTATGGGCTTACTGCAATGAACAGGAAGTTTTTCATCTGTATCCACCCCATTAGGGACCACCACCATCCTAACTGCCCCTTTATTAAGTTCCGCCAGGATCTCTGCATCATACTGGCTGCAAACCCAAACCTGGTCAACATATTTCCCCAATTCACTTTCCAGCCTATGAACATATTTATACAGAATGTCAAAATTGGCAGTCGGCTTTTTCTCCTGCTCTTCCAACAACAACCGATGGTCCACATTATGGGCATCCAAAACAAACAAACTATTGGGATACTTTTTCCGCAACAAAGGAGCCAGTAGCATACTCTGGTAATGCTCGAAAACAATTACATCATAATCATGGGCCAATGGCTTCGACCCCAGCAAATGCCGCATGAGCAAATAATTAAAGTCAGCCCCCAGGCGATAAAAACCGGTGTTCCATTTGTACACCAGGGAACGGCAAATCCTTTTAAGCAAACCCGCCTTTTTAAACCGCTCAAATTCGCCGGAAGTTGGATATATAAATGAAGCGTAAGGGCAAAGTGGCTGGACCGGTCCTGAAAGTCGCTGCAATACCACTGCATCTACCTCGAACTGCTCACTCATTTCCTTCAACAGGTGATAACAACGCAATCCACCCCCATTCATTGGGGGTAATAAATGATGATATGGGACCAAATGTAAAACCTTAATGTTATCACTCATGCCGTGGCTTCAAATTTAATCACAAGAAAGACATCGGAATTAATCAAAATGTATTTTGAAGTAAATAGCTGATTACAAATAATGGAAGGGGTTAAAAAAGAATTTTTATTTACTTCATAAATCGACAACCTTCTAGCTGCTGGATTGAACTAACCAACTAAATTACTCAACCCCACTTCAAGAGATTTAGCATCACCAATATAGAAATCAGGATAATACTTTAAGAAAGCATCCCTGATTAGCTTTGGTGTATTATCAACATCATAGCTGCTGTAGAAATATGACAATTTACTCTTAAGGTCTTGAGCATCTTTATAGATAGTAAAGCACTCTTCAGGTAAAAACCAATTTCCATTTTCATCCTGCAGACGCCAGGACATAGCCCAATAAATATTAGGTACATATATCTTACATCCAGATGCCAAACATTCGGCAATAGGCAAGCCAAATGCCTCTGGAAATTGAACAAATAACACTGAGGACATTGAATACACTTCTCTGATCTCTTCCATTTCATATTCGCCTTCCAAAATAACTTTGTTAATACCTAGATCAGCAACGACTTCCATTTGTTCACTACGTATCTTCTCATACCCAAATTGAGGAAAATCAAAACAAGTCATAAAACCTGAGCGCCTCTTAACTTCAATCTTAAAAACATCCAAATTCAACCCAATAACAGACCATTTAATTGCATTTAAAGGAGATGACTTAACCTCTGTAGTATCTGAAACAGAGAAGTGCCAATCATATCTTTCAATACCATAATCTCCGTTTTCTTTTAACCCCTTCGTGTGCGTTTCAGAATTTCCTAAATAATAAACTTCATAAAGCGCTATTGGTTTTCCTGTTTTCTCCCTTAGCTTTTCAATATCCATATAACCCTTCCAAAAGGCATTCGGGGTGCATTCTGAGACTACAATTATATCAAACTGCCTTAACTCCTTAGTAATCTGCCAATCAATAGTAAGATGTTTCAGTTTTCTCCTTAACCTATAGTGAAAGCTAATAGGATAGCGTGTTCTACGAAAAACCGAAGATATTCGTTGCAAATACCCTGTGGATTCAAAGAAAATCTTAGACTCTATGCCAATTTTCTTTAGCATATCCTGAAGGCCTATTGCCAAAATCTTAGGGCTGCGATTCTGATCGCGAGTAATTATTGCAACTCTCATTCTAGATAAAGACGAGGATTAAGTAAGTGCCGAACAATTCTCTCTAAGGAATTTTACAACATAAACCACTATAGTATACTGAAAAATAACCTGCGCCAATCAAACTACCCCAACTGCGTCTAAAAGCCCTTTCTCAATTGACAACTTATAATCCTTAAACCACTGAATCGCATTTTCGCTAACTTGAACTCGCAGTCTTTCATCTTTCAAAAGACGAATGATGCATCCAGCAAGATCCACTGAAGTATTACCAATTAATATATGGTCCTTATTTGGCTGCATCACTCCAGCAGCACCACTGGTAGTAGCAACTATAGGCATTCCAATGGATAAGGCTTCTAGTGTTTTAATTTTTAGGCCAGTACCACCCAATTCAGGGTTAATTACAATGTCACCCGATTTATAAAAATCCAAAGCGCTTTCAATCTCTCCTATCATCTCAATACTTGGGTTATCAGAATGAACCTTGGAGCTTATCCTGCCACCGATGATCAATTTAACCATTGGATCACTTTCTTGCACTAAGGGAAAAACCTCTTTAATAAACCAATTTATACTCAACAAATTCAATTCATTGGCAGAGGCAATATACAATAGATGCTTCTCAAAACTTTTCCTAGGCAAAGGTGAATAACCTGGTAAGCATCCAAACAAAATCGTCTTATGTCCTGTCAGATGTGAAAAATAATTCCTCTCGTTCTCATTTAAAGCCAGGATCAAGTCAGCTCTTTTCAATCCTCGCTTTTCCTCACCAGGATAAAGACTGATCCATTCCGGTTTCTTCCCAAGTTCCTGGAACACCTTATACCTGTCGGAAAACTTATCGTGGGTATCAATGATCTTAAAGGTTTTTGACCCGAACAATGACAAGAGGGAGGACATCCAAACATACTCACAGACAACAATGTCATAGGCTTTCGGATCGATCAGTTTTCTTGCTGCGTCCAGTGCATTGATACCAATATGCTGGTCAAGATGGGAATTATACAGGAAATCATCCTGGCCGATCAGCCCCAACCACTTCTTTAACCTAACAGCTACCCTGAACCATTTCAACCTCAACCGTAAGGATAGCTGATGGAGATTAAAGCTGGTCCTGTAAAGATCATCCTTGGCTATTTCAAAAAGATGGCCATTAAAAAAAGCCTTCATTGCGGCCTTATCGTATTGTTCAAAAGCCAGGTATAAACAATGCACCTCATACCCCCTTTCCTTGAAGAAGGAAGCCAGGTATTTTACCATCTTACGGTTACCCGCAGTATCCGGATGGGTAGGGGTGGGGGTAATGATCAATACTTTTTTCATCGACTAGTTTGCAAGGCGTCCCACAAATCAAGGCTTGTTATTGAATCCAGATTCTGCAAGTTTAATGGAAGCAACCTGAAGAGGATTGACTCCTTTGCATTTAAAATATTCAATTACAGCCAAGGGATCTTTAAAAAACTGCATCATTATGAATATAAGTCTTTGGAAGCGCTTTGGTCGTTCAATGCAGCCAATTTCAACTATCCTACTACGATAATATCTAGACAAATATTTAGAGCTAAATATGCCGCTAACTGAAGCGGATTCAACCATCAAGGCCAACTCCTTATAAACAGAAGATTTTGAACGAGATTCTTTTGCTGTAACTTGTTCCTGATGGGTCCTCCACGTAGCTAAATACTCAGGCACATGTAATACGTCCACAATTAAACTTGCACGCATTCCCCATTCGAAATCCGCTTTTGCCCCAAACTGCAGGGAAAAGAGGCCCACCTCATCAAAGACAGACCGCCTGAAAAACAATTGGGTAACGGAAGTATAGATGGTGAACAATACTGAATGCAACAGGCCATCTACAGGAGCCTTCCGGATATGCAATTCCTTCATCTTGCTTCCGTAGAATTGCTGGGGAAGGTATTTGTCCCAGGGATTGGGTTCTACATTCTGTCCATGCTCATCAATGATCCGGAGATTGCAATGCGCCATTCCGCATGCCGGGTATTGCTCCAGGTGCGCTACAAAGCTGCTGATGCCATTCGGCTCCATGGTATCATCACTGGTGGCGATGTAGAGGTATTGGCCTTTAGCACTACGGATGCCATAGTTCCAGGCATCATAGATCCCGCGGGGTTCCCGCTGTTCCAATTGGAACCGGGGATCCTTTCCTACCCGCTCCACGATACGCTGCCAGGTACCATCGGTTGAACAACCGTCTATCACATGACAGGTCCAATTTGCATAATCCTGGTACAGGATGGAATCCAGCCGGGCATCAATGAAGCGCAGGTGATCCTTTACTGGTAATACAATAGAAACCAGCGGCTGCTCAAGCGAATTACTCATAGTTCTTCTTCCTTCTTCTATACCCTGCCAAACAACACATTCCCCATATCCTCATAAGGCAGGTCTTCCCGGATCACTTTGAATCCCTGCATCGCCAGCCAGTCCCTGTATTGGGGATACAAGACCACCCCTTCATAGGTTTCGATCAAACTCACTTCTGAATAGATCAACTTAACGGTCTGCAGGATCCTTGGTGCGGCTTTCAATACTTTGTATTCAGCGCCCTGCATATCCAGCCACATGAGGTCGATATGGGTAACGCCTTCATTGCAGGCCCAATCGTCAATGGTAAAGGAAGGCACATCGATCGATTCGGAGAACAAGACATCAGGATGCACGTCCAGGTGGCCTTTTGGCTTCAGGATCGAGCTGGACGCATTGGACCTTCCCGAACTGATATTGATGGTCACCTTGCCTGTTGAATCATTCAGGGCAAAGGGATAGAGCTTTACATTCTTCTCCTGCCTATTCCTTTCTGCGGCCTTTTTGTACATTTCCGGTACCGGCTCAAAGGAATATACTTTGCCCTTGGGCCATAAGCGCGCCAATTCCTGGGTGTCATTACCGTCGCAGGCACCCGCTTCCAGGATACTGGGATTAGCAGGCAAGTAAGGGACAAAACTTTTCTTCAGTTCTTCAATCTGAATAGTGTCCTTTGTCAAAAGGTTTTTTAACCTTGAAATGATTGACATATGCGATAGGATGGGTTGATGGATGACTAGTGAACCGGTCCGCTCAGGCCGATCTCTGGTATCTTAGTAATTGTACCTGGCTATTGTATTTGTACCAGGCCCAGAAACAGGAAAGCCAGAGGCCTTGAAAGGAATCCTTATAACCTTTATGCTTAATGAAGCACTCATAAAATGCAAAAAAAGGCGTTTGGATTACTTTAACTAAATTGGTTCTTAAGCCCTTATTATATTGGGATTCTCCTTCCTTAGGAATATATCTCCTATGCTTTTCAATTAGCTGCTTTCTTGATCTAGCCCAAAAGTGATGAACAACATTATTTCCTTGAAACTGTATATTCAATACATTAAATCCATCTTTGGGTAACCGTCCATTGTGTACATAAGGGGCAAAAACAAACCTATCCCTGTTAACCAGAATAATCCTACCCAAATAATCACCTCCCCAAATTGTCCCTCTTAGCCTATATCCTTGAAAATAGTTTACCATTGGCGCATAGATTGCCGCATAATTATCCTTTTCGTTTGTAATTTTTTCAAGGAACCTTGGCATCTGAGCTACCAGATTTTCATCCAATACTTCATCCGGATCGGTCACCAGGATTGCAGGATGCCTGGTCTGTTGGTATAACCCGGCATGCACGATCTCTACGATCGGAACCGGTTCGTGATGGATAACGGTAGCTCCCAAACCGGCGGCAAGTGCAACAGATCCGTCAGTGGATCCCAGGTCCACATAGATCAATTCATCACAAAACCCCAGGCGGGATAAACAGTTCGGCAACAGGTCACCATCATTCTTCCCGACCACAATGGCTGAGATAGGTAATTTCCCGGGATTCATCAGCTGGCCTCCCAAATTGACTTGGTAAATACTTTTACATGGGAAGGGAAGATCCCCGGCCGGTGGATGTCCTTGCTTTGGATCATCTGGAAGTCGGCAACATTCTCAATGATATCGAATTCCTTATCCTGGCCAACGATCCCAATATCAATATTGTATTGCCCCGGTGTAAACCAGATATTGGTAGCCTTGACCAGGATATCCTTCACTTCCCCTTCCCTACCCGACAATTCATAACCGGAATCCAGGTTGGTAATATGGGTAATGGTCTCATCCATAAGGTTCTTGAAGTTCATGCCAATATCGAGGTGTTGCACATCCCGCTCGAACTGGATGCGCAAGCGGAAATACACATCTTCACCCATGATGAACTCATTCCGTGCACGGCCTTCATTGGACTCAAGGCCAATGGCCAGGAGTTTCACATGGCCGTTGCCATGCCTGTGCCCCCAATTGCCTTCGCCCTGCCTGTTCTTGTTCAGGTACATGGTTACGGCCTCCTGGGTACCTCCATGAAAGAGCACCTGTCCCTTTTCCATCAACACGGCATCGTTACAGAGTTTCTGGATACTGGCCATATTATGGCTCACGAACAATAAGGTCCTGCCCTCTCCCTTGCTCACATCTTCCATCTTACCCAGGCATTTCCGCTGGAACTGTGCATCCCCAACTGCCAACACCTCATCCACGATCAGTATCTCCGGCTCCAGGTGGGCAGCCACCGCAAAGGCCAGGCGAACATACATTCCGCTACTGTAGCGCTTTACAGGGGTATCCAGGAACTTCTCCACTTCTGAAAACTCTACAATCTCGTCAAACTTCTTCCGCACATCGTTCCTGCTCATGCCGAGAATGGCACCATTCAGGAAGATGTTTTCCCTTCCGGTCAATTCAGGATGGAAACCCGTTCCTACTTCCAGTAAGCTAGCCACGCGGCCCCTGATCCTGATGGTTCCCCTGGTGGGCTCGGTGATCCTGCTCAACACTTTCAGCAAGGTACTCTTACCCGCGCCATTCCTGCCCAGGATCCCCACCCTATCCCCCTGTTTCAAATTGAAGGAAACATCATTCAATGCCCAGAATTCTTCTGTTGAAGAAAGTTCAGGATTGGCCTTTGGCTTACGGAAGGCACCAAAGGACTTCGCCTTCCTGGTGATCTCCTCCCTCAGGGTCGTATACTTCTCCTTCCCCTCATGTGCAAGGGTATAGCTCTTGGAAACATTGGAGATCTCTATGATATAATCACCCATGAAATGCTTATTCAAAATTTACAACTACACTTAATTAAACCGTATCTGCAAAGGTCTTTTCCACCTTCCTGAAATAGCCTATCCCGACCGCCATCATCACTACCATGAGCACGATACTGGCAAGGAAGGAATCCATCCGGAAGGGATCATCCAGCAGGCACCAGCGGAACCCGTCGATCACCCCAACCATGGGGTTAAGGATATAGATCATTCGCCATTTATCGGGGATCACGCTACTATTAAATCCAACAGGAGTGATATACAAACCAAACTGAACGATAAAGGGAACGATATACCGGAAATCGCGATACTTCACATTCAAAGCCGTGAGGAACAATCCAATGCCCAATGCGCAAAGGAAGGTAATTAGGATAAATACTGGCAATAGCAACACTTGGATGGGTGGCAGGAATTGGTACCACGCCATGATCAATACCAGCAAGCCAAAAGAGATGGCAAAATCAACGAAACTGGTAATGATGGAACTGGCCGGTACGATCATCCTCGGGAAATAAACCTTGGTGATCAGGTTGGCATTGCCCACCAAACTATTGCTGGCATCCGACATGGCATTGGCAAAGAATTGCCAGGGCAGCATCCCCGCGAACACCATCAGCAGGTAAGGCGCGGATCCAGGGTTTTCCAGCTTGGCCACACGGCCAAAAATGAACGCAAAGATCAGGGTGGTCAGCAGGGGACGGAGGATACTCCATGCCGCACCAATTACAGTTTGTTTATACCTGACCTTGATATCCCTCCAGCTGAGGATATAGAACAATTCCCTGAACCTCCACAAGTCGCGCCAATAATTTCTTTCCGACTGGCCCGCTTCTATAACTAATTCTTCTTCGAATGGCATTGCATAATTTAATTAATGGAATAGGATCAACATTTCTAATTATCCCAACAATCAGGATCACATCATTTGTCTTTAGAGAACAGGCTTTTCAGGAAAGAGGTTTTGGATTTACCTGTACTATCAAAATAATCCCCCATATAGCCTTTCTTGCCATAACCATAACCATAGCCGTAACCATAGCCATAGCCATAGCCGGGCTGCGCTTTCACGTCATTGATCACCAGGGACAATCCGGGCAACCTGTTCTGCTGGTAGATCTTCTCCACCATCTCGATCATCTTCTTATGGGTATAGCCCTGCCTTACAATGAAAAGTGTGGCATCGGCATATTTGCCCAGGGTCAGGGCATCGCTCACGACACCTACCGGGGCCGAGTCAATGATCACCACATCAAAATTGCGCTTGGCCCAGGCGAACAATTCATCCATCTTGGGGAAGAGCAGCATTTCTGCCGGGTTGGGCGGTATCACGCCGCAAGGGAAGATATACAGCCCATCCACATTAGGTACCTTGGTGATCAGGTCTTCGGGATCGTCATTGGTCACCAGGTAGCTCGACAACCCTTTTCGGGTACTCACACCCAGATTGGAAGCCACCTTGGGTTTGCGGATATCAAATTCCAGGATCAGGGTCTTCTTACCAGCCAACGCATAGGCTGCACCTACATTGGTACTGATAAAGGATTTTCCTTCCCCACTCATCGAGGAGGTCACCAGGATGGTGGGCTTCTTCGCGTTGCTGGCCAGGTAGGCCATATTGCTGCGGATGGCCCGGAATTGTTCGGTGATGAAACTCCTGTTCTGCTGGGTCACCAGCAGGGGACTGGGATCCTCGGAACGGCCGATCTCACCGGCAATAGGCGCCCCTGTTTGTTTTTCAATATCACTCCGGATGGTCACCTTATCGTTGAGGAATTCGATCAGCGCGATGATCAATACCGGCAGGGCAAGCCCCATTAGCAGGAATTTCATGAACACTGATTTCCGGATCGGCGCTACCAGGCTGCCGCGGTTGGTAGCCTTCTCCAGTACCGAAGAATTGGGCAATACCGAAGCGGCTCCGATGGCCACTTCTTCTTTCTTGGAAAGCAGCAACAAATAGAGTTCTTCCTTGATCTTTTGCTGGCGCTCCACATTCAGCAATTGGCGGGCTTTACCCGGGATGCTTACGGCTTTTTGCTGGATCAGATTATAGCGTTGCTGCAATTGCCCCAATTCAATATCATAGGCCCGCTCCACACTGTTCAGGGCCTCTACCAGGTCCTGGCGGAGTTTATCCAGGCTGGTACTCATCTCCACTACCTTTGGGTTTTGGGCAGTGGTGGATTTCAACAAGGCAGATTTCTTGACCTGTAAATCATTGTAAGCACCGATCAGAGGGATAATAGAAGTCTCTTCCACCCCAAGGTTAACGGGAACCGTATTGTTGTCATTCTCCTTGCTGGCCAGGTAGGATCGCAGCCATTCCAATACCTTCTTCCTTACCAATACCTCATTTGTCTTCTTGTCCATCTCACTCATACTGCTCACATAAAGTTCCGACTGCGACTCCAGCGCAATGCCCTGGTTGGTCTCCTGGAAACGCTGGATGGTATTTTCCACCCCGGACAATTCTGACTTGAGTGAGTCAAGACGGTCGTCAATAAAGCGGATGGTATTTTGGGCAATGGTATTCTTGTCCTCGATGGTCAGCTGGGCATACTCCTCCATCAGGGAATTCACAAAATCAGCGGCCAGCTGCATATCGGTGCTTTGGAAGGAGATGTCCAGGATATTGGCCTGTTCATTCACCTGCTTAACATTTATGGCCGGGATCATGCGCTCCGCCGCAATATCAACGGGGTAATAAGCAACTTCAAACTCCTTTGTATCGAATTCGATAAAAGGCATATCCTGGATGGTGATCCGAAACAGGCCCTGGGGGGTCTCAAAGGGCTGGCCGGAAAGTTTTTCCTGCTCTTCCCCTTCCAGTTTATAACGTTTGTTATCGATGAGGATCACCTTGAAATAGACGGCGGAAGAGTCCTTCTTCTTCAGGATCTCCAGTTTGATGGGGCTGGTCTTGTACAATAGGGTCGACCTCACTTTTCCTACACCGGTATATTCGGTCTGGAGGCCGAGGTCCCTCACTACCCGCTGCACCAGGTTGGTGGAGCGAAGGATCACCATCTCATTGTTCAGGTTGGGACCCTGATCCATCAGGAAGAGGCTATTGAATTTTTCGTCCCCGGTAGAATAGGGAGATTCGCTTTTGATGATCATCTGCCCCCTCGCGCTATACACATTGGGGGTATAGCGCAGGTTGATATAGGCCAGGATAAAAAAGACCACCAGGCTCAGCACCACCCAGGGCAGGTACTTGATGTAACGGAACACCAGTTCCATGGGGGTGAAATCCGGTTTCTTTATTGCAAAGCTTTCACTGGATTGATCCATAGTAGATTGAATGGGATGTTATCGGGCGATCAGGGAGGCTATGATAGCGATCACTGACAATACACTGGTACCAATGGCAATATTGCGGGTCAACACCTGCTCGTTCCCTGTCGGCTTGCGACGGTTGGGTTCAATATAGACCATGTCGTTCTGCTGCAGGTAGAAGAAAGGCGATCCATAAATATCCGAACTGCGGATATCCAGCCTGCCGGTGACCCGCTGGCCATCTATTTCCCTTACCACTAAAATATTATCCCGCCGGCCAAAGGGAGTAAGGTCACCCGACCAACCGAGCACATCCAAAATGGATACTTTCTGGTCAGGCAATTCGATCACCCCGGGCTTGGCCACTTCCCCCAATACGGTTACCCTGGCATTGGTATACCGGACCGTGACATAGGGGTTCTGTAAATACACTTTGAGCTTATCCCGCAGCAATACAGCCAGTTCAGATTTGGTCATACCTTCTACCTTGAGCAGGCCAAGGGAATGAAAATAGATCTGGCCATTCTCATCCACCTGGTAGCCACGGCCGGTGGAAGAAAGGTTACTGGAGTTTCCACCCATTGCGCCACCGGTACTTCCGCCTTGCGGCTGGTTGAAGAGTTCGGTGGCATCCTTGCTGTCACTATACACCAGTATGGTCAGCAGGTCACCTTTTTTGATCACCGGTACCGGTACGGCCAGTTCCTTATACTTGAGGGAATCGATTCCCTGCAGGTAGAGGCGCTGTTCATGGTTCTTCTTACTGGCCATACAGCCAACCAATAAAAAAAGTGCAGACAAGAGCACTGCACCAGGCATCAGCTTATTCAGCATACAGTAGTTGTGGGGTAACAATAATTAGTTGAAACCATTAATAATATATCCGGGTCAAGATTGAATGCTCACTTTGTCCTTGCCGATCCTGGCGACCAGTTTCAGGCCCAGGCTTTCGATCAGGAGCTCTACATCCTTTTTCCCCTCCGTGATCACCCTTGCTTCATGGTCCATGAAAACACCGGCATTGATCACCACTTTCACGCCGGGTTCCAATGCCGGCAGTTGCTCTACTTCAACATGGGAATGTTCGCCAAGGAAACGCTTGATCTTCTCGATCTCCTCCTGCTTTACCCTGGCAGGCTTGCCCAGCCAATACACAAAGTTCACCACCCCATCCAGCATGCGGACATCGGTCTTCTCCTTGTCAGAGAGGCAAACGAATACATAACTTTTGAACAGCGGTTCCTCGATCACTTTATACCGGTCACTCCATTTCCGCCGTACTTTATTTAAGGGACAATAGCTTTCAAACCCTTTTTTATGCAAGAGTTCATTCACCTTTTTTTCCCACCTTGGCTTGGTATACAGGGCATACCAGGATCTTTTTTCCATAAGCGCAATTTCCTGAACTCACTGTTTAAAGGCCTTAAGTTAACCAAATTCACCGTACAACCATGCGCCCGGGCAGGGCTTCGCCACCTCAGTCACAGTCGACGACTCTGACCAAGCATTTTCAGGCAAAAGGATCACCCGGGCCTTTGGAACGGGCCACTCTCAACTACAATCATGCCAAACAATTCGCATAAATTGATTTTCAACCATTTAAATCAAATATTGAACGAATTGCCAAGCAAGCAATGTTACTATTTTTTTTACTGCTTAAACTAATCTGCCTCCCGGAAGATTGCCGGTTAACCTGGTTAAAAAACAAAGCCGGACCCCTGTTATATGCGACAAAGGCATAGACGGGACAGCTCCCCCCTTATGCCTTTGTTGAAGATCAAATAACCTTATGTAGCGATCGGATCATATTCTTAAGCCAACCAATTCAGGGTCCAGTTGGTTCCGGAAAGGATACCCCTTTCCAATATTGCGCAAATATAAGGGATTGACAATTGAATAGTTAGCAAAAGGCAGGAGGAACATAAATCCATGACAATGACCCTCTTGGGGCAGTAAGTGCACGGGCTTACAGACAAGCGGGAAAAATCTTGCCGGTAATTTTTATAAGGACCCCACCAGGGAATACCCATCAAATGATCTCTGCATAGTTGATGACCGGCGGAGTAGCTTTTTGCGGGGTGGGCCGGGCACCATTCCATTGGGCTTCCAGCACTTTCCGCCGCAGGGCAATGTATTTCCCTTTCAATTGCAAGAGCCTGAGGATCCTGCCCTTCTCCACTTCCAGCATGAAGTCCTTGGAATATCCAACCCTGTTCTGCACCCTTTCCCCTGAACTGAGGAGGGTGATGACTAACCTGGCCATCGATTTGGTCAAGGCCTTGACCCAGCTTCCTTTGTAACTGCCTTCCTTAAAATCACCGGTCTCCCGCAGGTAAACCGCAATGGAAGGGGAGGCATAGCCAATATAGAAAAATAAACGACGGGCATACCGATGCTGTAAACGGACCCGGGGAATATAATGCCTCAATACCAGGCCTGGATGGTACCAGACCAGGTAACCCATCCGGGCGATGGCATAACAGATCTCGGTATCCCCGCCGCAGAACAACTTATCCTTGTAGCGGTCAGAGTTCAGGTGGGTGAATCCCATGGCAAAGAGCTGCTGGTAAACCTGCTTGCGCACGGTCATGCCAGCACCCCAAACCGCTTCCATCGCCCCTTCCTTTTGCGCCTGTTCCCCGATAGCATAGGATACCTTGACCTTCTCGAACCATTCAGGGGGATCGGATTCATAGACCCCTATAGACCTGCCGCCCAGTATAGCCACATCCAGCCGGGATTCCATGAAATCAAAGGACCTTTGTACATAGTTTTCCTCCAGCCAGTTATCATCATCGCAGAACAGCACATAGTCATAGGCAGCGGCATCGATGCCTTTCTTACGGGCAAAGCTCAGGCCCGGAGTTGGCTCTTCCACAACTTTACAATTACCGGAAGGGAAATAGATGGCGAGTAATTCCTTGGCAAGGGAGAAAGTGGTATCCTCTGAAGCGTTGTTCACGACAATGACCTCCATGGGAAAGCCAGGGCGCAGTTTTTGCTCCGCCAGATGTTCAATGGTCCTGCCCAAGCGGGCAGCACTATTGAAGCAGCAAATCACGACTGTGACACCTTTTCCTGCTTCGGCCATCTGCAACTTTTCGTTTACGAAGTAAAACGGTTAAGACAGGATATGGATTCAGGGAGGTCCTTGGGATTGATTGCAATAAGGATAGGCGTAATCTACCCGCTGGACTTAAAAATATCTGGAAAAATCATAATTCAAAAGCTTTCAGCTGAATATCTTCAATTTTATCAGTTAATTAGGGGTTGAATTATCACCTATTGGTTCAAGGCCCCTACCTTCCACCGGGTGATCTCCCATAAAATCAAAATCCAAGCCGATAAAATGAAAAAACTCCTGCTTTTGCTTTCCCTGGCCCCGTTTGGACTGGCGGCCCAGAACAAGGACTGGAAAGAACTGCAATCCAAACTGGATTCCGCAGCCAAGGTCAATGGCACTGTGTATATCGAAAGGAATTATACCATCGACAAACCCCTGATCGTCCATAACTGGAATGGCAGTGAATACAAACAGGTCTCGATCAAGATCATCGGCAATGCAACTTATTCAGACAATGAAAGGGTGAGCCAGATCCGTGCCACCTTCAAGGATGCGCCCATCTTGTCGATCCAGAAAGGGGTGGGCTGTATCATCAGGGGGATCAATTTCAGAGGTGCCTATACGCCCCCCGCACTCTCCACGGCCGATTTCTACAAATCCGACTTCGACAAATACGGCGACCCCAGTTGCCGAGACAGTTGGTTTTCCCCCTATGCGGCCCTTTGCCTGGACCCTTTTACGAGTGCCCCTCCGGCAGATGGGGGCTACCCCGGGTTGAAGGAATGGTACCGGGGACCGAAGACCAGGGGTGGCTGCACCGGCATCAGGGTGGAAGACTGCACCTTTGGGAATGTTACCATTGGGGTAATTGTTTCACCCAATGGCTATACCCAGAACGGGGAAATGCTGGAGTTCAGGAATATCCGTTTCAAGAATTGTAAGGCAGGCTTCGTTGGCTGCCAGGGACAGGAAAGACTGAACCAGATCTCCAATGTGATGGCCTGGGAGAATATCCATACTGTTTTCGTGTTCAATAAGTACGGTGCCAGCCAACCTGGCCACTATATCATCAATGGGGTGAATATTGCCGGGTCAGTGGTGAATATCATCCACCGCTACAGCGGAGGTTTTGCCCCATTATATATGTCCAATGTGTATGCGGAGTCCATACTTTCAATTGGTCTATGGGACGGCAATAGCGGAGACGTCCTCAGCAATTCCCTGATCCATTTCAGGTATCCGGAGGAACTGGGCTTCCTGCCCGATTTCCAGTTGAAGTCCTTCGGCCTGAAGATCAACAATTGCACCATCCGGTACCTGGGCAGGTTGTCCATGCCCTTATTGATGTATTTCACGGAAACTAACCAAGGCAGTTTCTATGTTCCCAACATTAATAACCGTTATGGATGGGACACCACGAACATGAAGGGATTCAGGATTCATACCCCCTTCCCCCAAGACACCAGGAAGGTGGAAAACCATAAAATCCAACTCAAGATCAATCATAAGCCATTTATCGGCACTGTAGAAAAGGGAGACTTTATCGTTTTCATGGCTGTGGATGACTGGGATTACAGGGGCCAGGGCATGGTAACGGAAGTGAATGGTCCGAATGTCACTGTGGATTATATCAGTCCCTCCATCAAAGACCTGTCCAAGTACCGGATAGGGGTGTACAAAATGAATAAAAAGGAAAAGAAATAACTGCACTACTCGTGAGGGGGTATTACTCCCTCACAGTATTCCCCTCCCTGTCCACCTTCCCCACCACCCTAGCGGGGTTACCCATTACCAGCGCGTAGGGCGGAACATCCCTGGTCACCACAGCGCCAGCGCCCACCATGGCGTATTCCCCAATACTTACCCCGCAGATGATAGTGGCATTGGCCCCAATGGAAGCGCCCCTGCCTACCAGGGTAGGACGGAACTCCTGCTTGCGTTCAATAAAAGCCCTGGGATTGATCACATTGGTGAAGACCACCGACGGGCCAATAAACACTTCATCGGCCAGGCTCACGCTATTATAAAGGGAGACATTGTTCTGGACCTTTACCCCATTGCCAATTATTACATTGTTGTCGATGTAAACATTCTGGCCAATGGTGCAATTGGATCCCACCACAGCCCCGGGCATCAGGTGGCAGTAATGCCAGATCCTGGTTCCCTCACCCACCACGGCACCGGTGTCTACTATACTGCTGGGATGGATAAAGGCTGTAGGTGATAGCATGGGAGGGGTGTTTGGAATACAAAGGTACGGAGTTGTTTTGGGTAACGCAAAGTGCGCATCGCCGGCCTTAGCTTTCGCATCGGCAGGCTAAGAACGCAAAGCCTTGCTGCGCCAAATCAGCAGCTTCTTTTTTTCCCAGAAGGGTCTCCTTTACTTCATCCCCAGCAGGGTCTCCTTTACTTTCATTTCCCCAGCAGGGTCTCCTTTACTTTCATTTCCCCAGCAGGGTCTCCCGAAGGGGACCCTGATGAATAGTAGGAGAGAATTTCATCGGTAGTCCTTTACAACCACGCCCGCTGGTATGATGAGATGCACTATCCCCCGTCACCCCCGTTGTGTCTGATGACCAACGGGCAGTTGGAAGATGAGCTTAGTTGGTGGCCGCATAAATATTCCGTCTTTTATACATCGGGGTCCCCTTCGGCCGCGCCCGCTGAGGTTCAAAATGTTTAGGGTGACCAACTAAGCACTAACCCTTAATCCAACCAACTATTCCCAAAACTTTCTAACTTCCCTCCGCATTTATTAAGCCTATCCCCTGATACCGGTGCACCACTAACCCTTATCCACAAACGAAGATCAACATTACCGATCCCAAACCATAATATATCCCCATGAACCAACGCTTTTACTCCCTCGACGTTTTCCGGGGGGCAACGGTTGCCCTGATGATCCTGGTGAACAACCCGGGCACCTGGAGCCATATCTACGGCCCGCTGAAGCATGCCGACTGGCATGGCTGCACCCCAACTGATCTCGTCTTTCCTTTTTTTCTCTTTGCCGTGGGCAATGCCCTGGCCTTCGTGATGCCCAAGATGCAGCAGATGGAGAGAGCCGCCGCCCTCACCAAGATCCTGAAGCGCGGGGCATTGATCTTCATCATTGGGCTGCTGCTCAACTGGTTTCCCTTTGTGAGGTGGGAAGGACAGGAACTGGTATTCAAACTCTTTTCCACCCTCCGGATCTTCGGGGTGCTGCAAAGGATAGCGCTGGCCTATACCTTCGCCGCCCTGATCGCCTATTTCTGGAAGGTGCGCGGGGCATTCTTTTCCGCCATCGTCATTCTTTTGGGTTACTGGGTGCTCACCGCACAGATGGGCCATCCCGACGATCCCTATAGCCTGGAGAATTTCTGGGGCACACATATCGACCGTTACCTGCTGGGCAATGACCACCTCTATAAAGGGGAAGGTGTCCCCTTCGACCCCGAGGGCATTGTCAGCACCTTCCCTGCCATTGCGCAAGTGATCTTCGGCTACCTGGTAGGGGATTATATCCAGCAAAAAGGCAAGAACACCGATATGGTCGCCAATCTTTTCGTGGCCGGCGTAGTATTGTGGCTGGCTGGCATGGCCTGGGGACTGGTCTTTCCAATCAACAAGAAGATCTGGACATCATCTTATGTGTTGTACACAACAGGATTGGCCTTGCTCATCCTGGCGACCATGATCCAATTGATCGAATTCAGGGGCTGGAAGGGAAGATGGAGCAGGTTCTTCGATGTTTTTGGCAAGAACCCCCTGTTCATTTTCGTATTGAGTGGTTTATTGCCCAAAACGCTTGGACTGATCCGCATCCCGAATGGGTTCAACGATGAGGGACAACCGAAATACCTGAGTCCGCTGGGATGGTTCTATGAGAACATCTGCAAACCGGTGAGTGATGTGCCGGAGAATGGATCGCTGTTGTATGCAGTGCTGCTGATCATCGGCTACTGGGCCATCGCCTGGTGGATGGATAAGAAGAAGATCTATGTGAAGGTGTAGTTTTTTTCGCCACAAAGGCTCCAAGACACCAAGGAGCACTAAGGCGTCTTTGTGCAACTTAGTGTCTTTGAGTCTTTGTGGCCCCAACCCCTTCCTCAATCTCTTTTTCTAATTCCTTTACTTCTTCCCGGCTATAGAAGCCATTGCCGATAAGTCCTTGCTTGGCCTTATTGAAAAATTCCGCTGCGGCCTTTTGGTCGCCTTCCTTCAAATAAGCATTGGCAATACTGATATTCGCCTCCGTAAACATGGGATACTCCTGCAGCACGATCATCCACGCTGCCCGGGCATGCGCATATTGCCCCTGGTTATAGAACTTATACCCGATCCCATTCAGCACCGACAAGCCCAGTCCGATCTCCTCACCATAGTGCCGCTTCATCTGCTGTTTGAAGCCATTATACACTTCTTCAGAAAAAGGCTCCTGGCTCTGCAACAACTGCAACATTGCTTCCGACCAATAGTCAAAGATCTCCACCAGCGAAGGCATTAACCCCAGTCCCGGTACGGCCATATGCCTGGCATTGTAGAAGGCCATGCCCTTCCAATTAAACTCCTTTGAAGGTTTTGTTTTGGTAAGAAAAGCTTGCATCAGATCATAATCCCTGGTATCCGTGAGGGAATCACCCGTTACAAAACGGTAATAAACGGTATGGTCCAGCTGAGTAGGAGTCAGTTTGTTGCTCAGGCTATCCACCAGGTTCACCTTGGGTTGCACATAAAAAGGGCTGAGGGATATGACCCCTGACAAATCAGGAAGTTTGCTCGACAATAAATAACTGCTGAAATACCCGAACCTGGAATGACCGATGAAGAACCGCGCACGACCGACATTCCATTCCTTCTCCGCCCAGGGCAGCAGTTCTTCATACAGGAAGCGCACCATCTGCTCGCCTCTTGCCTGCTCTGTAGAGGGCCGTAAGGAGGTTTCCAGGAACCTTTTCTGGTTGTTCTCGGAAGCCACACCAATGATCACTGCTTCAGGCAGCTCATCGAAAGAGTACAGGTAATTGATGGATTCGAAAGTCTGCCGGAAGATCCTCTTGTTCTGTCGGTCAAATACCACGATCACGGGATAACGCGAGGCCTTGGCCTTGCTGAAACTTCGGGGGAGGATGACGGTTACACCCCGCTGCTCCCCCAGGAACCTCGAGGCAATGGAAGTATCAATAGGGCTTTGGTAATAGTCGGATGCCGTCTGGGCAAGTCCTGCAATGGCCATCAGGCAGGCGCAGCAGAGGAGGGCTATTCTTTTCATAGATGAAGGTGTAAATACCATCGGGATATATAGAAAGACAAAAATATACGTCAATGCGGAAAGAACAAATGGTGGTAGATTATGGGCCACAAAGGCACCCCCAACAATGCTGTTGGGGCAGGCTAAGGTACGAAGACACACAAAGACGTCTTCGTGCAACTTTGTGTCTCCGCGTCTTCGTGGCTCCCAAAAACTTTTACCCCATCAGGATCCCCTGTGGGAGACTCCACTGAGGTTATAGATCCCCAACGGGAGAAAAAAATCACATCGGGAATTGCCCACTATGGCAATTATCGGAACCCTATCCTGCTGCGACTTTATGCCACCTTTTGTTGAACACAAATCCTAACGGAATAGGGATCCAAAATGACAATAACCGATATACAAGGGTAATAATAACGGCACTCGCCAGCGGCACGCCTAAAGTCACAAAAAAGTAAGTCATACTGCTTTCATAAAGGATAAGCCCCCCTGGCAGAAAGGGGAGAACTGAAACAATCTTCGTGGCAACCAGGCAGATAACGATATGAAACACCGAGAGGGAAATACCTAATCCTACAAACAGGGCATATAAAGTAAAACCATCTGCAGCCACAACCAATAACTGAATCAATAAAGCTTTTAATACAGACCGCTGATGCTGGCGCAGGAAGGCTCCCAATTGCAGCTCACTGGTGGACAGCTGATCCGCAAGTCGATGCTTGCTTGCAAATCTTTTAAACAAGCGGCCAATCCAATTATTCCTGCCGGCGAATCCTATGGCTACCCCAAACAACAGGTAGATCAGCATGCCTGCGATCAATACTACTTTAAACACATGGGGCGTACCGGATAGATACAGACTTCCGGCAAGCAACAGCAGCAATAGTAATTCCATGGCGGCATAAAAAATAACCAACTCCGTGATGATCAGGGACATGATATGTTGCGTAGACATTTTGTACCCCGACAAAAACCTGAAGAAATAGGCATTCCCACTGATCCCGGCACTGGGTACCGTCTGGTTGAAAAAGAGGGAAACAATGGATGCCTTAACAAGTTGCCACAGACCGGGCAATTGCTGCTCCTTATAGCATCTCAACAAAACAAGATAGATCAGGGCGGTAAAGCAATAGGTCAGCAACTGTCCCACCAATGCCAGGAATAACCAACCGGGATTGATCTTTTCCAGGAGAACAAACTCCTTTTTGATCTCAGCGAAATAATAGAGGACAAAAGCAAAGACCGCGACAAAGAGTAGAAAGGACCATAACCAATACCGCTTATGGAGGACTTCGCTTTTGGAAGAAGGAGCATCATTGTTGGGCGCAACGGGCATTACCTACGAGGTTAAAGAACAATTCCCGATTCCAATGCAAAGATATCTACTTAACGATACATGATCTTCCAACTATTTCCTTCACAATATTATACCCTTCATTACTAACCTAACAGGATCTGCCATACCAACCTGTAAGGGTCTGCCGTACTACCTTACAACCCCAGCAGGGTATCACATACAACATTACTACCCCATCAGGTTCTCACATACAACTTTACTACCCCAGCAGGTTCTCACATACAACTTTACTACCCCAGCAGGGTCTCACATACAACTTTACTACCCCAGCAGGGTCTCTCGAAGGGGACCCTGCTGAATGGTGGGATGGAATTTAATTGGGTCTTCAAAAGGACCGCGCTCGCTGAGGTTATAGGCAAAGGCATCGGGGTCCCCTTCGGGAGACCCCGCTGAGGTTATAATACAACCAACTTACTACCCCAGCAGGTTCTCACATACAACTTTACTACCCCAGCAGGGTCTCACATACAACTTTACTACCCCAGCAGGGTCTCCCGAAGGGGACCCTGCTGAATGGTGGGATGGAATTTAATTGGGTCTTCAAAAGGACCGCGCTCGCTGAGGTTATAGGTAAAGGCATCGGGGTCCCCTTCGGGAGACCCCGCTGAGGTTATAATACAACCAACTTACTACCCCATCAGGTTCTCACATACAACTTTACTACCCCAGCAGGGTCTCACATACAACTTTACTACCCCAGCAGGGTCTCCCGAAGGGGACCCTGCTGAATGGTGGGATGGAATTTAATTGGGTCTTCAAAAGGACCGCGCTCGCTGAGGTTATAGGCAAAGGCATCGGGGTCCCCTTCGGGAGCCCCCGCTGAGGTTATAATACAACCCAATTGCCACGCCATCAGTAGCTTATTCCTGAAAGCATACTCTCTTGAATTGAATGGCCGATTCTGACAACAACCTGTCCCTATTAACCATAAAGGCCGGGATACTTTTGTATTACAAAACTTAAAGAACATGAAAAAGCAAAATGTTACATTCAAAAGAATCCAAACCTTCATAGGATTAGCATTGGTTTTGATATTGCTGAACTCTTGCACAAAGGAATTATTCACCTCCGGTACAACCAGGGAATTCAGGCTGCTATCCAATACCAACGGCGCATCCTACCAGATCCAGGTTGGATTGCCCTACAACTACAATCCAACAGACACCTATGAAACGATCTATGTACTGGATGGCAAGGAAATCTTTGGCTATGTTGCCAACAGGTGCAGGGAGATCTCGGATAAACTCGGGGTAAAGAATGTGTTGGTGGTGGGTATTAGCTACGGAAAGGATCGCAGCATAGATTATACGCCCACCAAAGTCAGTTCTATTACTGGAGGGGCACCCCAATTCTTAAGCTTCATCGAAAATCAGCTGATACCTAAAATAGAAAGTGAGTTCCACGCAAGTCCTTCCAGGGAAAGCAGGATGATACTCGGCCATTCCTATGGAGGCTTATTTGGCGCCTATGCCTTCTGTGTTAAGAACAAGATATTTGGCAACTATCTTCTGTTAAGCCCTTCCTTCTGGTTCGACAATCAGGTTACCTTTAAAATGGAAAAGGATCACAGGCTTGGTAACAGGAATAGAAAGCAATTAATATTCATGGGAATTGGAGGAAATGAAGAGGGTGACAGGATGCTGGCTCCATTTGAAACCTTCTACCATACCCTTCTTAATAATTATCCTAATGTAAAACTGGAAAAAAATATAGAAAGGAACCAGGCGCACATGGGTTCAAGGGAACCCAATATCATCAAGGGCCTAGAATTCTATTTTAAAAACCGTTGAAGGGAGAAAACTATCGTCAAATTTCAATACCTAATAGTTTAAACTAAACAATAACATTAAATACCAAAACTTCAGGTACAGAGTACCAACGAAGACAACGCAGATTACAAACAAAATTGCATAGGCAAAGCGTGGGGCTTCGATAAAAAATGCATGTCCTGGAGTTGCAATAAAGCAATTGCTTTTTAGGTTCACCTACCAACCCATTCGGGACGGTTTAATATGGCCTGAATTGACCTTTAACTGGCCGATTTCTACCTGATCTTCAACCTACCTTTACCTAAATAACCTGATAATATACAGACAATGAAAACAGTAGCATTTATCATACCTCCAACTGTAGAACTACTTGACCTCGCAGGACCCGCCCAGGTATTCACAGAGGCAAAAGTTCATGGAATGGACATTAACATCCAGTTCTTTAGCTATAGCGATGATCCGGTTAGTACCGCTGGTATCGGATTCGGACAGATAGCCAACTTTAAAACCGCCATCTTAAAAGAGGGTGATTTCATATTTGTACCGGGCATGGATAATGAATATGTCAACAGTATTGCCTTCAAAGCCGAAAGGTCATTTTTCAATTGGCTAAAAGAATGTTCAGACCGGGGCATCACGGTGTGTTCCATTTGCACAGGCGCTTTTGCATTGGGACATGCGGGCTTATTGAAAGACACTGAATGCACCACCCACTGGAGAAGGGTGGAAGCTTTACAGAAACAATTTCCCCAGGCAAGGGTAAAAGCTGATATTCTGTATGTAAAGAGCAACAACGTGTACACAAGTGCCGGCATCAGTGCAGGCATTGACCTTGCCCTGGCCATTCTAGAAGAACTGAAAGGGGCATTGTTTACACATAAGGTAGCAAGGGGCCTTGTGGTATATCACAGGCGAAGCGGCACCCACAATCAACAAAGTGTTTACCTGGACTATAGAAATCATATCCACCCCCAAATACATGAGGTTCAGGATTACATGATCGAAAACCTCTCGAAAGAAAACGACATTGAATCCCTTGCAGAAATGGTGGGAATGAGTCCAAGAAACCTGAGCAGGGTGTTCAAGGAAAAAACAGGATCCACGGTGCTGGAATATTTAACCCTGCTGAGAAAAGAATTCGCCAGCACCATGCTCAATAACCCGGAATACACTATTGAATATGTCGCCTCCAGATGTGGATTTAAATCATCCAGGCAATTAAAAAGGATATTGAAGAATTAAGCCCGAAAGCTGTTTATGCTGCACCCCTGAAAATCTGCCAATGGCTACTTGTAATCATCATTCAATTCATTAGCAATGAAAGCAGCAGTATATACACAATATGGAACTCCGGATGTCTTCCAGATCAGGGAAGTTGCAGACCCCAATCTAAAAGAAAATGAAATACTTGTACGAATACATTCCACTGCTGTCAATTCAGGCGATGTGCGCTTGCGAAAGGCTGACCCCTTTGCAGTCCGGTTCGTATTTGGCATATTGAAACCCAAGATTAATATCCTGGGCAGCGTTTTTTCCGGCGAAATCGAAAGGATAGGTAGCAATGTTACAAAGTTCAAAGCCGGAGAACAGGTATTTGGTCACACCGATATGAAATTCGGCGCCTACGCAGAATATATATGTATGCCGGAAGATGGATCACTTTCCTTAAAACCTGCTGCTCTTTCCCACGAAGAGGCAGCTGCTATTCCTTTTGGTGGCGTTACCGCCTTGCATTTTATCAAGAAAGCCCTGATCAGGGAAAAACAAAAAATCCTTGTAATCGGCGCATCGGGAGCAGTAGGAAGTGCCGCTGTTCAATTGGCAAAATCGTATGGGGCTAACGTAACTGGAGTGTGCAGCACAAACAATAAAGATTTGGTCAAATCCATTGGCGCCAATCAGGTAATTGATTACACAAAGGAGGATTTTACCAAAAACGGCGAAAGCTACGATTTGATATTTGATACAGTTAACTCAATATCAGTCTTAAAAGCTTCAAGGTCACTCACTGAAAATGGAATAATCATACTAAGCGCCGCAGGAATGTATGAAATGCTGTCAGGGATATGGTTAAACATAAAAAGCAACAAAAAGGCAATAACTGGCATAGTCAAACACAATGCGTCCGACCTTAATTTTTTAAAGGAACTTGTTGAAACAAGCAGATTCAAACCTGTAATTGATCGCACCTACGAACTAGACAACATTGCTGAAGCCCATGCCTATGTTGAAAAGGGGCACAAAAGGGGAAACGTCATCATTACAATTTAACAGCCATAATATGATTGGATTTCTTATAGGTTTTGCCACTGCAGCTACCATAATCGCTATTGCGGAGATGTTTAAAAAATTGGACCTTAAGTTTTACGCATCATTAAACCTTGCGGTAATTCCATTTATCTACATTGGGTTTTCCATTCAACCCGGGGCACTTTTACTTACTGTACCGGCGGCAATACTATTTCTACTTTTTGCCTATGCAGGGTATAAAAAGAGCTATCTGTTTACCGTTATAGGACTTGCACTACATGGGCTATGGGATATCTTCTTTCCCCACGTTAGTCCTATTTCCCCATCGGGATATGATATATTTTGTATAACAATAGATATAATGCTTGCCCTATACTTCTACTATAAATTACCCCCCCCAAAAAATACAATCCGAAACCCTTAACTGAAGAATAAATCATTCCTGGAGCAAGAATACCTAACAGCTGGTTGATTATAGTATCCTTTAAGGGATTCATGAATACTATCCTCTCTTCACATTCAAGACCCCTTCCCTTGCGCCATTGGATCTCACACAGGTGACTCTGATGGGGTTTGAATATACTACTCCTATTACCTCAGCGGGGTCTCTCGCAGAGGACCCCGATGAAATACCAACCTACTATTCATCAGGGTCCCCTTCGGGAGACCCTGCTGGGGTTTAGACACAATGGAGCACTAAGCCGCCTTCGTGCAACTTCCTGTCTTAGCCTGCCCCAACAGCATTGTTGCGGGAGCCTTAGTGGCCCTCTATCCGGCCACCTCCCGCTCAGGCCTTCATGAAAACTATCCGAATGATCCAGCAAGTGGGTGCAATCAGGAAATTCTAGGCACTCTTATCCGGAGTACCCTTACCTGTAACAATCAAGCTCTTCAGGCTACCCTGGAGATAACCATTCCATGCATCAGAACAAATGTCATAGCATTCCAATGAGTTAACGAGCCCCATATGGGTAAACCTAAGTATGCTCTTTTGGTTATCATCATTTACAATATCAAAACAAATTTTCGTGCCCACCCACTCCTTCTTGTTCTTTAAAAAATGTTTAAAGCTGTCTGTAACCTCCCAGACTACTTTATAATTGTTTACGAGTTCAGCAACTTTCAGTTTAATAAAGGTTTCCCCAAAGGTCACCATGAACTCATCATTCAATTTTTTCGAACTGCCTTCAAAATTTTCCGTCCACCATAGCGGCACGTTGTTTATGGCATTGTAGACCTCGTTGGAAGTATTGGCCACTTCAATAACTGCTGAATAATCATTTTTCATATAATAAGTGTTTAATTTTCATTGATCAAATGTACTGTCTAAAATACCCCTACCAAGTGTGCAATTTAGACATTATGACGGGTTGATCAGGACAGGCAGATGTTATACCTTTACTTCAAAAGGAACCATGCATATTTCAATATTAGCCATCCAGGAACAAAGCAACCTGAGCACAGTTGCTTGCATGGCAGGTTCATTTGAAATCTTTAATGAAGCCAATACTTATTGGAGAAATCAGGGCAATAAAGGGAACTGCAAAATTGAATTGGTTGGCGCTTCTAAAAAGAAAATCCTCAAAAACAACCTGTTCCAATTGAATCAACATTGCTCCATAAACGATGTTGACAAAACCGATCTCATCATTATTCCCGCTTCCCTGGTACGCAATTATGAAAATGCTTCCAACAACAACAAGCTGCTGATAAATTGGATTGAAGAGCAGTATAAAAAAGGGGCGGAAGTAGCCAGTATGTGTACCGGCATTTTTATGCTGGCATCTACAGGTTTATTGGAAAAGAGATCCTGCTCTACTCACTGGTCAGTTTCAGAACAATTCAATTTACAATTCCCCAATATCAATTTGCAAACTGACAGGTTAATCACTGATGAAAAGGGAATTTACACCAATGGAGGAGCCTATTCATTCCTGCACCTGATCATTTATCTCGTCGAAAAATATTTTGACAGGGAAACAGCCGTGTATTGTGCAAAAGTATTTCAAATAGACCTTAACAGGAACCTTCAAGCCGAATTCTCTATTTTCAACGGTCACAAGAAGCATACTGATGAAATTGTCTTACAGTCACAAAACTATTTTGAGGCGAACTATACAGACAAAATCACCATTGAGAAATTGGCCAAAAAATACAATATAGGAAGAAGGAATTTTGACAGAAGGTTTAGCAAAGCAACAGGCATTTCTCCACTTGACTACTTACAAAGAATAAGGATCGAAGCCGCAAAAAAACTATTTGAAAATTCCCGCAAAACCGTCAATGAGGTGATGTATGAGGTTGGTTACAATGACCCGAAAGCATTTAGGGAGGTTTTCAACCGGGTTACAGGCTTGTCGCCGTTAGCCTACAAATCAAAATACAACAAAGAAAGGGACTGGCATATTAGTGCCAAAGGGTAAGACTTTCACCCTAGCAGGGTCTCCTCCATTTCTTTCCCTAGCAGGGTCTCCATCTTTTTCTTTCCCCAGCACGGTCTCCCGAAGGGGACCCTGATGAATAGTAAACTCAGCTTGGCCACCAAAGGCTTTCCCATAAGGCAGTTTTGCACAATCCACTTTATCAACAATAGTATAATATTCCTTATTCCAGTTATCCCTTCTTACTGCGAAGGGTGTTCTTCTCCCGATACTATCCCATATTTCAAAAATATTCTGACTCATATTACATATATTATAAATTGGTAAGATTAATCATAAGTGATATGGCAGCATACCACATTTTGTAGGACTCAGCAGCAAACCATTTTGAATAATCTGTTCAGTTTATAGAGGGTTAAGACAATCGCCAAAACAGGTTGGTGAATTTGGCCGGCATATAACGCCTGCTGCTAAATTGGCGGCCGGAATGAAGACAGCGCCATCTTTATCCCGGCCGACAATTAAATTCCCATGGTAGAAAAATTACGCTTCGCAAAATCTGTCCGATTCAAACTTAACAGCAGCTAGGAAACGTACTATTCGTAGACTTTTATTTCTACTGATAGGTTATTAAAACCATCACACCAAGCATTCACCCCACAGGTATTTTCCAAAATAATCTCGTTGGGACTTGATAGTCTGCAAACAACTTGAATGTTGTTGCAAAGAATAATGGTTTTGCCTAAATCAAGGCTTGTACCTATTGTACCCTTAAATTTTCCTTGAGCTGTTCTAATCCATGTAATACTTAGCCCAATATCATTCTTTACAATTGTAGCTTCAGGTGCATTTGTCCCAGATTGACTAATAATAGCTGAATAAACAGCTGGATCCTGACTCTTGATACACAAATAGTCAGTAGTCTTTATTTCAGATTCATCTAAAATATTATTATTGTTTATATCTAATCCTGTTTGAACTTTTAGTCCCCCTTTTGCACAATTAGATCCGGCACTTTCTTCTGATGTTTTTATTAAACTATTTAGTCCATCTCTGCCTGCAGGGCCTTCTTTTGTACATCCTGCAAATCCAAGGACAATAACCCCAATACCAATCATGAAATAAATACTTTTCTTTCTCATTTCTAAATTTTCGTAATTGTTAAATATTCAATTTTTAAATCATCCGTTGACTTAGAATATTGCCTTAGGAGCAGGCATAGTAGATGGTGGCGACTTCAATATTCATCCGCCTGGAATTACTGCCTGGCTTTTTGATTAGGCGGAGACATCGGGGTCCCCGAAAGGAGCCCCCTGAGGTTAAAAACTTCCCGCTACAGATTACTCTAATGTAATTCCCCTCTATTGGCAAGACCAATAGTATATGCAGGCTTTATATTTTCAAATATTCTTCCAATTTGCCATTCTCCTCTGCCTCAATTGCTTTCTTTATCTCCTTATTTATTTTTACATTATTACTTGTGTCTTTTGAATACTGTATAATCAACCTGACTGCATTTAGCTTGATTTTGTTTTGGTCCTTTGATTCTGTTTTATTTTCTAAGACATATTTAGTCATTGCAGCCATATAAAGTCCTAGTAAGTCTTCATTATTTTTGGCAAATTTTGTAGCCTGCTCGTCTAATGTAAAGCTAAAGTCTGGTGATCCTGACATCCACTTGATAATGTATTGCAATGATGTAAGTCTGTCAATACTTTTACTATCCATTGGTGTTGAAAGTAAATAATTGGCTGCTTGTAGCGCAGCGTTGTTAGCTGCGTCATTAAAATCTTCTTTATTCTCTAACTTGATTTCGTCATACTTTGGAAGACCTTGAGAAAAAACCTTGTTCGCGGTAAAAAAAAGTAAAATTGAAAAAAGTAAGTGCTTCATATCATGTTTATTTATGTAATTAAGCGTTAGGGTCTGGTTAAAAATGGAGATTTAAAATCAGATTGATAGGATTATTCAAAACGCACCTGCCAAGCAGATACAAACCAATTAAAAAGTATAAATTTTTCGGAATGAGCTGACAATATACACTCCTCCCAAAATTCTCCCACATGCATTACACCTTTAAAAGAGGCATAAATCGTTACACAAATCCGACCCCAATAGACCAAAAATAACCAGGCTTATACCTGAAGCGGGGTAAGAAATTGCACCTTGCCTCGATCAGGAATTCCCATTAATCATAAACCAATCCCGAAACCCATCATCAACCTAAGCGTCGCCTCCTCACTGCCATAAGGCTAAGTTCAAAAGCCCGCTTAAAATAATAAGCGGCCGGCAATATTGCAAGGGGGAAAATCCCGGTGATAGCCATTCAACAATTGGCATGATCCCATAATGATGGATTTGCATAACTCAGGAAACCTTCTATGCAAATGGGTAATGAACTGAAGATTGGAAGAATGCACTTATTGGCTTCCTGTATCAGTCAGGCCAGGAGCCTGGGAGTGGTCTAGAAATGAAAGGCAATCATTCTGTTCAACATATAGCCTGCTGATCACCTTGCCCTGCACGGCGTGAAACTCCTGGATAGCGCCGAGCATTCAATGATTATAGGATGACTATAGGATGACTATAGGATGAGCGAAGGATGAGTATAGGATAACACCTTAAATTACCCGAAATCGGTAAATATTACCACCCCTGATGATTCAATTGAACACCCAGCTAACTGCTTTCGTACCCCTTTGTACCTTAGCTGCCTCAACAGCATGGCTGCGGACGCCTTCCTGACCCCAAAACAACCCAACCATTTCCTCCATCAACTGTTTATAGACAGGCAGCCTAAACCTGGCTTAAAAAAAGATGCAATTCACCCAAGAAGCTATAATCGGCCTGGAAAGAAGGTACCGGGCCAACCTGATCAACTCCATCGGCGGATTTAAATCATTGGTGCTGGTAGGCACCAGAAGCCGCGAAGGCAATGAAAACCTTTCACTGTTCAGCAGCCTTGTCCATATTGGCGCCGACCCTGCTTTATGTGGGATCATAGTAAGACCTAACCGAGAAGGCCAGAATACCCTTGGCAACATCATCCGCACAGGCAGCTATACCATTAATCATGTCACCGCAGGCTTTGTAGAAAAAGCGCATCAAACCAGCGCCAAATACGCAGAAGGGGTAAGCGAATTCGAACAGGTGGGATTAACCCCTGCCTATCTGCCCCATATCCCTGCGCCATTTGTAAAGGAAAGTCCCATCCAAATGGCCTGCGAACTCGTCCAACGCGTGAAAATAGACCTGAACGACACTAACTTCATCATTGGCAAGATCATCCATGCCACTATCCCGGATGATTGCATAGGCCATGATGGTTTTATTGATTTGGAAAAAGCGGGTACCATTACCTGCAGCGGATTGGACAGTTATCATTCCACTTTCGCAATGGTGCGGCTGCCATATGCCAGACCCTGAGCGATTTATCAAAATATCGGCAGGGTAAAAACCTTTCACCTCATCAGGGTCTACTTTTCCCCCCAGCAGGATCTCCCGAAGGGGGCCCCTGATGACCCTCCCTACCTCAGCAGGGTCTCCCGAAGGGGACCCTGATGAATAGCCGGATGAAAGTCCATCGGGGTCCTCTACGACGGCGCCCGCTGAGGCTAGACGCCTTTGTGCTCCTTAGCGTCTTAGCGCCTTCGTGGCCTCAGTAACAACCAATCCATTCCTCACCCAATAGAGCATCCTGATGGATGATAAACACCCAAACTGCTCAAACAACCAGCAGACCCAGGCATGAATCAAAATTAATGGCCGACTCATTCAACACTATTTCATCCATCCATTGGCCAGCTTGCAAGGACTGCCTTGCCAATATGGAATCCTTGCCGTCATACACCAACCTTAGACCCGGCAATTCCAACCACCATGAGCCAAACACCGCATCATCATATTGCCTGGACAGGACCCTATCTTCACCAAGGTTCAAAATGAAAAAATCATACAGGAACTTGTTCCATGTAAGGAAGCTTCTTCTTTCCACAGCAAAGACATATTCCCCGGCATTGGACATCGCCTCTTCTGCTGTAGGGCCCTTGAATTCATTAAGCCTACCCTCGCTATCAGTTGCGGCGGATCTGAAGCAACCATTTGAATGTTCTTCTACATTTATTATCCAACCGGGCATAATGAGGCTCATGGAACTTAGTTGAACTTAATATTTATTAATACAACATCATGGTCTACTGCAAAATACTATTGCTACCCCATCAGGGTCTCCCGCAGGGGACCCTGATGAATAGTGGCATGAAAATTCATCGGGGACTCTTGAAGAGTACCACTATGGGACGAAAAGATTTACCCCCCGTCGCCCCCGTTGTATCTTATGACCAACGGGTAGTTGGAAGATGAGCTTAGCGGTTGGATGCATACATATTTCGCCTTTTATACATCGGGGTCCCCTTCGGGAGACCCCGCTGAGGTTTAAAAAATATTCAACAAATAATAACGCTAATAAAGGCTTGCATTGAAAGCTGTTGGTGATAACACACAACAGCGGCTCAGAGTGAAATTAAAGCATACTTATTTATGTAGTTAAACCGGCTAAATCTACATTGGCACAGCCAATGCGTTGCGTCATATAGCACCTCTAATGAAGCCCTTCCCTTCGCGTCGTTGCGGCCCCCTTTCGCCTTTGTGCATCTTCGAGTCTCAGCCTGCCCCAACAGCATTGTTGCGGGTGTCTTGGTGGCCCCTTATTTAAAACAACCCTCCGCTACCGCTACACTCTCGGGTTTACCCACATCCACCAGCCTATCACCACTATGGTCATAGCCCATGATCCTATGCTCCGCCGCCAGGTCGAGGTAGGTATCCACCAGTGAAAACTTTCCCCTTTGACGGATCAGCCCGAACACTTCCGGCTGGAAGACCACCACACAACTGTAAGCCATAGGCCTTAGACCAGGCTTATCTATAGATATCCTTCTTTCACCCGTCTTGGTATTGGTCCACCCGCAGAGCCGGTTATCTTCATCAAAAAGGAAATAGCGCGAGGTCTTCCTGTCAGTGATGCCAAAGCTGATCAAAGCCTGCTGCTCCTGGTGAAAGCGAATTAGTTTATCGAGGTCGAGGTCCGTCAGGATATCCGCATTGATGGTCACGAAAGGATCCTTCCCTTCCAGAAAAGGCCGGGCTTTCAGCAGTCCACCACCGGTCTCCAGCACCTCATCGGTTTCATCGCTGATGAACACCTTGCTGCCCCAGCCATGGTGCTGCTCTACCGCAGCAATGATCTGGTCGGCGAAATGATGCACATTCACCACCACTTCGTTGATTCCAAATTGTTGGAAGTACTCAATGTTTCGTTGCAGCAAACTCTTGCCATTCACTATGGCCAATGCCTTGGGGTGTTGGTCGGTCCAGGGCTTGAACCGGGTGCCTAATCCCGCGCTGAAGATCATTCCTTTTGATACCATCATGCTGTATTTGGAAGCGGCAAATTAGGGAAAAAGAAAATGAGGAAACCTGCCTTCGCTAAAGCTACGGCAGAAAAGAGCTGAGGTTTACGCTAACCAGTGAAAGCAAGAAGAGTGATGAGAAATTTAAGTTTAAAGGAAAGGCAGTAACGCAAAGTTCGCCAAGGACACGCAGAGAACGCAAAGCATTGGAAACCCTTACGTGAACCAACCCTTTGCGAACTTTGCGTGTCCTTGGCGAACTTTGCGTTATAAAAAATCTCTTCTCCTTACAACCTGATACCTACCCTCGCGAACAACCGCAAACCATTACCACCCATCTGCACGGCATCCCAGGGACCACCGGTTTCGTTGTTAAAGGCCCACCACCTGGCTTCTTTCACCACGCTCAGGTCGGGGTGAACATTGAAGAGGTTATCGGCACCAAAATACAAGCTAACGGCCTTGGTCAGGTGCCAGCTGGCATAAAGGTCGGTCACCAGCTTGCCGCCATAGTTGTACTCATCCTTCACGGGACGACCATCATCATCTGCAGGAACATAGGCATAGAGGTCACCACGGCTGAACGGAGGCGTGAAATCATCTTCCGTACCATCACCATAACCCAGCAATCGCACCTTACCAAAATAGGTCAGGCGGGTACCGATGCCAAACTTCTTCCAATTATATTCCAGGTTCAAACCAAACTTCGACTTGGGCGCAGAAGCCAGCAGGAAGGCCTGCTCACGCTCGGTGAAGAAAGTGGCACGCAGGTCATCCGTAGCATCAAGTTTTTCTGGAACATTGATATCATCAATGGTCATATCCTGAAAGTTACCGGTGAACAAGGCCCGGAAATTCTTCGAACCAAAGCTTTTGTTGTACTCAAGTACCAGGTCAATCCCCTTGTTGGTGGTGTTCACCGCATTGGCGAAGAACTGCGCCAGTCCGACATTCAGGCGATTCATTTCCGCTGCGAGAACGGGATCGATGTCCGGGTCATCGGCACTGAACTGTCCGCTCAATACCACCCTGTCCTTCACCTTCACCAGGTAACCATCCACGGTAAGGGTCAGTGCGCTGCTCAGCTTGGTACTGAAGCCCAGGCTGGCGTTTAGGGATTTCTCCTGTGTCAGCTCGGGGATACCGGCTGCACGGGTAATGGGACTATAGTTTGGCGCGATCTTCACTTCAGAGATATTACCGCCCTGCACTGTAGTGAAGGTAGAGCTGAAGTTGATCTGCATGAGGGAAGGCGCACGGAAACCGGTGCTCACCGATCCACGCAGGTTGAAATTATCGGTGATCTTGTAACGGGTAGCGAACTTACCGTTGAAGGTAGCCCCGAAATCGCTGTAGTTCTCGAAGCGAACCGCTCCACTCACCAGCCAGCGCTTGGTGATATCCAGTTCTGCATCGGCATACACACCCAACACGCTGCGGGTGGCATTCACCTCATCATCGGGCTGGTAACCGGGGAAGCCCTGGGAACCTCCGGCCTTATCACCATTGGGATCATAGTTCTTGTAGGAAGCTTCCTCACCGGCAGTGATCTTGTACCGCTCACTGCGGAACTCTGCTCCCAGTGCAAGGCTGAAGCCTTCGGCAATATTGTCGAAGCCGCGGGAGAAGTTCAGGTTAACGGTGTTCTGCAGGAAGTTGAACCCACCATCATCGAAGTGGGTTTGGTTGGGTCCCAGTGAGGCATTGAAGGTCTTGTCGCCATAGAAATGGAAATCATTACTACCCAGCGTATTGCTCAGGTCCCAATCCCAGGCGGCACCCATCTTTCCACGCAATCCGGCAGAGATGGAATAATCCTTGATCTTCGTTTGGATATGGGGGTTATAATACTGTTCACCGTCTGAGGTGGTGAAGATGATGCCCGGCACTTCGATCAGATCGCCATTCGCATCGGTTGGGAAGCGCTCGGGACGGGCGGACCAGTTACGGGTGAAGGCATAGGCATCTGATTTCTTGGAATTGTACCCGCCAAAGGCATAGAAGGTGGTCTTGCTATTGGCGAAGGGCAGTTCCATATTCATGAAAATACCCCCTGCATCCAGTGAGCCATCGCCATGGGCGCGACGGTAAATATTGGTGGGCAGCCATTTGTCGCTGGCCTCATCGGTCTCCAGTACCTGGCGGTAGGTCTTGCCCTGGGTGATATAGTTACCGGTGAAATTGATGAAACCACCGTTCTTACCGATACCCACACCATAATTCAGGTTGGCACTGAAAGTACTACCGTCAACCTTGTTGCCATATACATACTGGCCGAGTTCGGGCTTGAAGGCAGGGTTGAACTCCTTATCATAGTAGCCGGACCAGCCGATATTCGCATCCAGCTTGCCCACACTCTTCTTCAGGACCAGGTTGATCACCCCGGCGATCGCGTCTGAACCGTACTGGGCAGAAGCACCATCGCGCAGGATCTCCACCTTCTCAATGGCGCCAACTGGAAGGGCACTGAGGTCGGTTCCGGAAGCACCACGACCACGGGTACCGAATACTGCAACAAAGGAGGTCTGGTGGCGGCGCTTGCCATTCACCAGCACCAGGGTTTGGTCGGGACCCAGACCGCGCAGGGTAGCCAGGTCGATATGGTCGGCACCATCGCTACCACTTTGTTTGTTATAGTTGAAGGAAGGAGCAGAATAGTTGATGATAGAGGTCAGGTCCATCCTGGCAGTCGGCAGGGCTACCTGTCCAACATTCACCACATCCACCGGCACAGGGGTCTCGATCTTCACGCGGCCGGCTCGACGCGTACCCACCAATACCACCCCGCTGAGGTCGGTCACGGCAGATTCCATGGTGACGCTGATATCGGTGCTTTCCCCAACGGTAACGGAGGCAGGCTGGTAGCCTACCATGGTGATCTCGAGCACATCGCCTTTAGCGGCCTGGACGGAGAACTGGCCGGCTTCGTTGGTAGTGGTACCGGCCTTGGTGGCTTTCACCCTCACGGAGGCACCGGAGAGCGGATTACCGGTCTTGTCGGTGATCTTTCCTGTGATGGCTGTTCGTTGGGCATACAATAGGGTACAGCCCAACATGCCCAGCAAGAGCATAAACAGTTTTGCGGATCTCATATTGGTTAGTTTGGTTTTCCCTAATATAAGGAATTATTGGTTTGTGTAGATTGGGGAGAGGGATGAGGGAGGAAGATGTGGAAATGTGATCTTCTTTACCCCAGCAGGGTCTCCTTCCCGTCTACCCAGCAGGGTCTCCTTCCCGTCTACCCAGCAGGGTCTCCCGAAGGGGACCCTGCTGAATAACAGGATGAGGACATCGGGGTCCTCTACGAGAGACCCCGCTGAGGTTAAAAGAATTGCATCGCTACCATCAACGGCGCAGATTACGTATACCCGCCCCCGTTGTGTCTTATGACCAACGGGTAGTTGGAAGAAGGAAAACCTCTCCTCAGCAGGGTCTCCCCCCACCTCTCCCCAGCAGGGTCTCCCAAAGGGGACCCTGATGAATAGCAGTAGAAGGTACATCGGGGTCCTCTACGAGAGACCCCGCTGAGGTTAAAAGAATTGCATCGCTACCATCAACGGCGCAGATTACGTATACCCGCCCCTGTTGTGTCTTATGACCAACGGGTAGTTGGAAGAAGGAAACCCTCTCCCCAGCAGGGTCTCCCGAAGGGGACCCTGATGAATAGCGGTAGGAGGCACATCGGGGTCCTCTACGAGAGACCCCGCTGAGGTTAAAAGAATTGCATCGCTACCATCAACAGCGCAGATTACGTATACCCGCCCCCGTTGTGTCTTATGACCAACGGGTAGTTGGAAGATGAGATTAGCTGTTGGATGCATAAATCATTTCGTCTTTTGTACATCGGGGTCCTCTTCGACCGCGCCCGCTGAGGTTAAGAGGTTAAAAAGGTCTCCCCCCACAGGCGCACAAAACCCCCTCACTGCAAAAATCCTACTAAATCTACCGCAAAATATTAGTCTACTATTTTGGTAGAATAATATTTGCCTCCTAATTTTGCCTTGCATTGCTTATCAAGAATGGCTGAGGGACATGGCCCGATGAAGCCTTGGCAACCGTCTCGCAAAAAGACAAGGTGCCAAATCCATCCCCCGTGGGGAGAGATAGGCCAGGTATCTTATACTTAGTGCAGAACTAAGCTTGTCTGGTGCTGATAAGTGATTACATGTTTAATCACCATTAAAATGAAAGAAATGGAACAGACCCTCTCAAACAACCGCTTCCCCAACGCTATTTGTCTATCACAGCTTCCCTGCTGCTGTTGTTGTAGGTAAGGAACTTCTCCCACTAAACAGTTCGTTTCCACGCCTGCCCTGATCGCTTAGCGGACTCAGGGACGGCCCTTGCTACGCCTATGCCCAACTCCCGATGGGCATGGGAAGGGACCCTTATTATCCAAACGCAAACAAACCCGTAATTATGCATATATCTACAAAACTGGCTGGCAGTTTACTATTCCTGCTACTGTCGGCATCCATCTATGCCCAACAAAAGATCATCAAGGGCACGGTCAGAACGAAAGAGAACCAACAATTACTCAACGGTGTAACCATTCGCACCAAGAACGGCGTATCCTCTTCCGTAACACAAGGGAACGGCGGCTTCGAGATCAGCGCCCACCCCAATGACACATTGATACTGACGCATGTCGGATTCAAGCCTTTAGAAATCCCTGTAAGTGCACTGAACGAGAACAGCCTGGTCGACCTCGAAAGGGGTGAAAGCTCTCTCAATGAAGTGGTCGTAACTGCACTTGGCATTTCCCGGAAGAGAAAGTCCGTAGGCTATGCCGTTCAGGAACTCAAGTCAAAAGATTTCGCTGAAGCGCGGGAACCCAATATTGTCAGTGCCCTTGAAGGCAAATTAGCGGGCGTACGCATTACCAATAGCCAGGGCGATATGGGATCATCCAGGATCATCATCAGGGGAGAGACCTCCATCGCAGGCAACAACCAGCCATTATTCATCCTAAATGGTGTTCCGGTTGACAATTCGCAATTGGGCGTAGGCGGTTCCAGGGATTACGCCAATGCCATCGCTGATATCAACCCTGATGATATTGAAAGCATCAGCGTGCTAAAAGGACCTAATGCAGCTGCACTTTATGGCTCACGCGCAGCAGCGGGTGTCATCCTCATCAAGACAAAATCAGGGAAATCAAAAAAAGGGATTGGCATAACCTTCAATACCGGCTTTTCAATTGAACAATTGCTCACACTCCCCTCCTACCAAAATACCTTTGGCCAGGGATCTGACGGCAAATTCAGCTATGTCGATGGAAGAGGCGGCGGCATCAACGATGGGGTAGACGAAAGCTGGGGGCCGAGAATGGACGGCAGGCTGATTCCCCAGTTCTATTCCAACGGGGAGCCGGTGCCCTTTGTCCCCCACCCGAATAATGTAAAGGATTTTTTCCGCAATGGCTACATCCTGAATAACGGGATATCCATTGCCGATGCAACAGAAAAAGTGGATTACCGAATCTCCTTTAACAATTTCAAACAGGAAGGCGTGGTGCCCAATTCCAGCCAGGGCCGCAATACGGTAAGCTTGAATACCACCTTACGCTTAACACCCAAACTCAGTTTCATTGCCGACGCCAACTACTACCAGAACAGGGCCGATAACCTTCCCGGTGCAGGTGGCAGAAGGGCGACCAGTACAATGTTGCAATTCACCTGGTTTGGAAGGCAGGTAGATATCAATCGTCTCAAAAACTACCGGAATCCGGACGGAAGCACCTTCAACTGGAACAACAGCTATTACAGCAACCCTTTCTTCATTGCCTATGAGAACACAGTAGAGCAAAGAAGGAACCGGTTCATAGGTAAGGCTGGCTTCAATTATAAGATCATTGAAGGCCTTCAATTGAACTTCTTCACCGGCACCGACTATTACAATGACCGCAGGAAACTAAAAGTGGCGTATGGCACCAATGGTACACCATTTGGTTCCTACCAGGAAGACGGCTATACGGTTAATGAAACCAATACAGAAGCCACCCTTAATTACAAAAAATCATTGCCCAAGGACCTGAGCATTGACTTGGTGGCAGGCGGAAACATCCGTTCCAAGTTCTATGAAGAAAACATCCAGCAAGCGCCGAGGCTGGCTGTAGCAGGATTGTATTCCCTTGCCAATTCAAGGGATCCATTGATCTCTTCCAACTATTACAGTAAGCTGCTGGTATACAGTTTGTTTGGGGCAGCCCAGATCGGTTATAAGGATTTCGCCTTTCTTAACCTGACCGCCAGGAACGATTGGTCAAGTACCCTTCCCACCCAAAACCGTTCTTACTTCTACCCATCCATCAACGGTAGCCTGATATTAACCGAAGCATTTAATATCAAAAGCGATTGGTTAAGTTATGCCAAACTCAGGGCGGGATGGTCCAAGGTAGGTAAGGACGCAGATCCCTACCAGCTGCGCAACACCTTCCTGTTCTCAGCACCATTCGGCTCCTATCCCCAGTTAACAGCTTCCGGTATAGACCTCAATCAGAACCTCAAACCGGAGACCACAACCTCTGAAGAATTGGGCGCTGAACTGGCCTTTATTGACAACAAGGTCAGGCTGGATATCAGTGTCTACAATACCAATAGTTACAACCAGATCCTGAGCGTGGATGTGAGTCCTTCAACTGGCTATCGCCAGAAACTGCTGAATGCCGGGAAGATCAACAACAAAGGCCTGGAGATCCAGCTGGGATTAACCCCTGTAAAAGGACCACTAACCTGGGATGTTTCCTTGAACTATGCCCAGAACAGGAGTAAGGTCATCAAATTGGACGAAGAAGGTCGTCTTAAGAACTATGTGATTGGAACAAACTCTGCACAGGTAATCGCTACCGTTGGCCAGCCTTATGGAACCCTGTTTGGCAATGCCTACTTACGAAATGATCAGGGGCAGATCCTGGTAAATGCAGATGGGGCACCGCGGATCGATCCCACCAAAAGGGTTTTGGGCAAGTATACCCCAGATTGGTTTGGCGGTGTAACCAACAGTTTCACCTACAAGGGAATCAACCTTTCCGTACTCATAGACGGAAGTTTTGGAGGCCAACTCTATAGTGGCACCTATGCAACAGGCACCTATACCGGAGTACTCTCCACCACCTTACCAGGACGTGGCGCAGAAAATGGCGGACTTTACTACTATTATCCGGATAATAAGAAATCAAATGGAACAGTCCAACTGCCCGGTGGCGCCACAGCACCTAATGGGGAGACCATATATGATGATGGAATAATTTTTAATGGTGTCACTTCGGATGGCAAGCCCAACACCAAGGTCCTTCCGGCACAACAGTATTACAAGTCATTCCGGACAATAGATGAGGCCAATATTTTTGATGCATCATTTGTGAAACTGCGGGAAGTAAGGGTTTCTTATAGCCTTCCCAAATCATGGATCAGCAAACTCAGACTTCACAACGCAACCGTTTCTGCGGTAGGACGGAATCTTTGGATCATTTACAAAGCGGTTCCCCATATAGATCCGGAAACAGCTTTTAATACTGGCAATGCCCAGGGACTGGAAAGCTTGTCCCTGCCTACCGTTAGAAGCTATGGCTTCAACCTTTCCCTTCAATTCTAAATAATCGTTTATGAAAAATACTAAGAGCTACTTACTCATTACCATACTTTCCATTGCAACGCTTTCGTGCAGCAAGAAACTTGATGAGGCGAATATCAATCCCAACGCAACAGAAAATGCCCAGGCGGACTACCTTTTGACATCGGCCATCAAAACAGCTGTAGATACCTATTGGGGAACGGCCAACAACATGAACTCCAGCCTGCTGTTTATCCAGCATTGGGCAAAGATCCAGTATACAGAGGAAGACCGATACATCTTCTCGAATAGCAGTTTTACCAGTCTTTGGTCAACGCTTTATTCCCAAAGCATTACCAACCTGAACCAGATCATTAAACTGGCCGACCAGCAATCCAACCCCAACTATAAAGGAGTTGCACTGGTGGTACGTTCATGGGCCTTCCTTCTTTTGACAGATACCTATGGGGATATCCCCTATAGCCAGGCAGGTGATATCAAAAAATACATCACCCCGGTATATGATCCGCAAAAAGAGGTATACCTGGGACTGCTTGCCGATCTCAAGGAAGCTAAAAGCTTATTGAACCCTTCAGGGAAAACAATTGGAGGCGACCCTATCTACAATGGAAATATCAACAATTGGATGAAGCTGGCGAACTCATTACGGGTAAGAATTGCACTGCGACTCGCAGACCGTGAACCAGAACTGGCCAGGCAGGTCTTCGAGGAAATTGCAGCTGCCAACGATCCATTGATCAGCGCGCAGTCAGAAACTGCAAAACTGACCTACCTGTCTTCACCCAATCAAAATCCGGTCAATGCCTTATTCGAAACAAGGGATGATTACAGGGTCAGCAAATCCATCGTTGATAGATTGACCACCTTAAAAGACCCCAGGTTACCCATATTCGCCAACAGGACCCAGACTGAAACACCGGCTGGCTATGTTGGTGTCCCTAATGGATTGACCACTGCAGATGCGAGCAATCTTGGGTTTGCAAAGACATCGAAGCCTGGTGCCTATTTCCAGGCAGCGAATGCACCCGCAGTTATTTTCAGCTACGCAGAACTATTATTTGACCTGGCAGAAGCAGCTGCACGTGGTTTCACCACAGAAAACGCGGAAGTTCTCTATCAGTCTGCCATCAAAGCTTCATTCATCCAATACGGCATTCCGTTAACAGAAGCTGACACCTACCTGAATCAGCCATTGGTGCAATTCGACCCGGCCAATTACAAAAAGTCGATTGGAGAACAGAAATGGATCGCTTTATTTGGCCAGGGGCTGGAAGCATTCGCGGAATGGAGAAGGCTGGATTACCCGCAGCTGCCACCCGCCGTTGCCGGTGTCTTGAATGGCGATATCCCTAAAAGATTCATATACCCCGGCAACGAACAGGCATTGAATGGCACCAATTACCAGGCGGCCGTTTCAAGACAAGGCCAGGATCTTTTAACTACTAAAATCTGGTTCGATGTACAATAAGCAGATACGCAGTTTGCTCCGCATTTTCCTGACGGCTGGTCTGGTTGTGCCCTTCCTGTTTTGGAAGAATATACCACCGACCTTACAGAATGGCATTTGGCGCGGCCAGTTGACCCGCCCGGATGGTCAGGAGATCGCATTCAATTTTGAGGTGAAGGACAGCCTTAACAGGAAGATCTTGTATGTCATCAATGGTGAGGAACGGTTACTGGTGGACAGCATCAGCATGGCTAACGATTCTGTCTTTATCCAGTTACCTTTCTTCGAATCCGCCTTTAGGGCCCGATTGGATCAAAAAGGCCATCTACAGGGATGGTGGGTAAAAGGAACTGGGGCGAGGGCACAGCCATTGGCCTTCAGTGCCAGCCCTAACCAGGACCAGCGCTTCAATGAGGTAAAGGCCACAGCGAAAAAGATAGGTGGCAGGTGGACGGCCTATTTCAAGCAGAAAAACGGATCCATTGCAGAAGCGATTGGGGAATTTAAGCAGGTCGGTAATTTACTTACCGGTACTTTTTTAACTCCCACTGGGGATTACCGTTTCCTGCAAGGAGTAGTGTCAGGGGACAGCCTGAAGCTATCCGGATTTGATGGTAGTCATGCATTCCTATTCACGGCCTACATCCAAGACGCCAACAATATCCAATCAGGAAAGTTCTACTCGGGCCCCCTTGGAGTTCAAGATTGGCATGCCGTAAGGAACGAAAAGGCGGTGCTTCCTGATGCTTATGCCGTTTCCAAGCTTACCGGCTTATCTAGTAACCCTGGTTTTCGTTTTCAAACCACAGATGGTCAATGGCTATCCTTGTCGGATAAAAGATTCACCGGCAAAGTAGTGATCCTGCAGATCCTCGGCTCCTGGTGCCCGAACTGTATAGACGAAACGAAATTCCTGAGTGACTATTACAATGACCCTGCACGTAACCGACAAATAGAAATTGTTGGTTTGGCCTATGAGCGAAGCACAGACATTGCGCAGTCAATCAAGTCGGTGCAGCCACTTGTCCGTCGATTCAATATTCAATATCCAATCTTACTGACAGGGGTAGCGGCAAACGATTCATTAAAAGCACAAAAGACCCTGCCGGAGATCGATAAGATCGCGGCCTTCCCTACTACGATCTTCATCGACAAGAAAGGCAATATCAGGAAGATCCACAGCGGGTTCAATGGTCCGGCTACCGGTGAGCATCACAGGGAATTCAAAAAGGAATTTGACCAGATCATCCAGGAGTTGCTTAACGAATAACTACCAATCGCAATCATTATCAGAAGCAGCACATTCATGAGGAAATGCAAAAGAGGTCCATAGCGACCTCTTTTTGCATTTACAAGTCAACATCGACATGCTAAAAGACCATAATAAGGTGATACCATATTGGGACGTAACCGGTCTCTTCACCCTTCCCCTCTTCTTTTACCCCATCAGGGTCTCCCCCCATCTCTCCTCAGCAGGTTTCCCCCCACCTTTACCCCAGCAGGGTTTCCCCCCACCTTTACCCCAGCAGGGTCTCCCCCCACCTCTCCCCAGCAGGGTCTCCCCCCATCTCTCCTCAGCAGGGTCTCCCGAAGGGGACCCTGATGAATAACAGACTGAAGGCACATCGGGGTCCTCTACGAGAGACCCCGCTGAGGTAAATAATTATACGTCTCCCACCACAGCAGTGCCTGCCCCATCTCCCCCATCAGGGTCTCCCCCCATCTCCCCAGCAGGGTCTCCCCCCACCTCTCCTCAGCAGGGTCTCCCGCAGGGGACCCTGATGAAAAACAGACTGAAGGCACATCGGGGTCCTCTACGAGAGACCCCGCTGAGGTAAATAATTATACGTCTCCCACCACAGCAGTGCCTGCCCCATCTCTCCCCAGCAGGGTCTCCTCCCACCTCTCCCCAGCAGGGTCTCCCGCAGGGGACCCTGATGAATCACAGGACGAGGACATCGGGTTCCCCTTCGGGAGACCCCGCTGAGGTATAAAATACTAGGCCCCCGCTGAGGCAATTAAACCACACCATGTCCGCCGAAGCTTCAGCGCAGGCGGATCTCCAAATCCTCCCTTCTCTTCCTTATTTTCGCTGCTTCAATGGAAAACATACTCAACCAGATCAGCGAACTCTATCGCCAGCATGCCGGAACGGCACCCCAGGAAATCGTCAAGCTCCCGCAGTCGGGCAGCGACCGCATGTACTTCAGGGTATTCGGCCCTGATGGCGGCACCTTTATTGCCACCTACAACGAGAACATCCGCGAGAACGACACCTTCCTCGACTTCTCCCGCTCCCTGCGCGAGAAAGGCTGCCCCGTTGCCAATGTGTATTGCGTAGATGAAAGCGGCAAGACCTACCTGCAGGAAGATTTTGGAGACGTATCGCTCCTGAACAAACTGGAAGCCCACGGACATAACGATTATGTCTATTCGCTTTTCCAGAAGAGCCTGGCCAAACTGGCCCACCTGCAGATCGTGGGCGGGCAGAACATCAACTACGACCTTTGCCTTACCGCCAGGGAATTCGGCAAGCAGGCCATCCTCTCCGACCTGCTCTATTTCAAATACTATTTCCTGGATACCCTGAAGTATCCTTACGACAAGCAGAAGCTGATCGATGATTTCGAGGCGCTGAGCACCTACCTCACCCATACTGATAACAAGCATTTCATGTTCCGCGATTTCCAGAGCCGGAACATCATGATCCGTGACGAGGAAGTGCATTTCATCGATTACCAGGGTGGCATGCGCGGCGCCCTGCAATACGATGTAGCCTCCCTGCTCTGGCAGGCCAAGGCCGAACTGCCGGACGACTGGAAGAACAGCCTGCTGGATTTCTATATCGAAGAAGCCGGCAAGCACCTGTCGCAAAAGCCGGACAGCTACCTCTTCACGGCGCAATACAATGGCTATGTGCTGATCCGTTTATTGCAGGTTTTGGGCGCCTATGGTTTCCGTGGACTCTTTGAAAGAAAGGCACACTTCCTCACCAGCATCCCGCTTGCCTTGAAGAACCTCAAATGGTTCATCGATAACCGCCGGATGGGCATTGCCGTTCCGGAATTCGACAAGTGCCTGCAGTTCTGCGTGAGCACTGAAGTGATCGATCGTTTCGAACCCCTGCGCGCCACTGAGGAAACACCATTGGTGGTGACCATCCATAGCTTCTCCTTCAAGAAAGGCATCCCCGGTGATCCCAGCGATAACGGCGGCGGCTTTGTGTTTGATTGCCGCGGCATCCTGAACCCCGGCCGTTTTGAGGAATACAAACCACTGACGGGAAGGGATAAATCCGTGAAGGATTTCCTGGAGCAGCGCACATCCATGCCTGATTTCCTGAACAGTGTATTCGATATCGTGGATATGACGGTAACTGATTATATCAAACGCGGATTCAGCAGCCTGATGGTCAACTTCGGCTGTACGGGCGGGCAACACAGGAGTGTGTATGCAGCGGATGCGTTGGCGAGGCATTTGAAGAACAAATTCGGTGTCCGAATCAACCTACTTCACAGGGAACAGGAAGCAAAGAATTGGCAGAATTGATTTTTTGCCACGAAGGCACCAAGACACGAAGAGGCACTAAGACGTCTTAGTGTACCTTCGTGTCTTCGAGCCTTTGTGGCCCCTTTCCTTCCCCCGACTTTCTCGAAGCATAAAAAATCGGAATACCAATACAAGTAATGAGCAAGCCGAATAGCGAGTTCACCAAAGGCGATTTACCCGATTGGTAATTGATGATATCCTGGTACAAAGTCAGGCAGAGAAAAAAGAAGGTAAAGATCACGAAGACCAGGGGCACCCAGGGATAGCCCGGCACCTTATAGATCCTTTCCTTATTGGGAAAACGGAAACGCAGGATGAACACCCCCAAAGCACTCATCCCGTAAAAGAACCAGCTCACAAAGACCAGCATATCCGTCAGCATATCGAAAGAGGCCGTGAACACCATCAACGCACTCCAGATACCGTTAATCACCAGCGCATTGCCCGGTGTATTATAACGAGGATGCGCCTTACCCATCCAGGCGAACCAGGCATTGTCCTTTCCCATGGCATAGGTGACACGGGCGGTGGAAAACACACAGGCATTGGCCGAACCAAAGGTGGACAACATCACCAGCAGTGTGATAAGGCTCCCGCCAATACCACCCCAGACCATGGTAGCCGCATCAGCCGCCACAAAAGTTGAACCCGCCATCTGGGCAACAGGCATAGCATATACATAAGCTACGTTCACCAGCGCATAAATAATGATACAAGCCATCAATCCCAGCAGCAGGCTACGCGGGATGGTACGCTGCGGATCCTTCACTTCCCCAGCAATGAAATTGATATTGTTCCAGCCATCATAACCCCAGAAGGCGCCGGAGAGCGCGGCGATATAGGCACCCAGCCAACCCATGGAATTATTGGTGGCGACCGTTTCCCCGAAATGGCCCCAATCACCTTTCCCGCTGGTCAACACCCCACCGATCAGCAGCGCGATGGCCACAGCTTTCAAGGCCGTGAGGATACGCTGCAGGGCACCACCCATCTGCACACTGCGGTAGTTTACCCAGGTGAGTAAAGCCAGGATAAAAATAGTCAGTAGTTTCACCCCAATATTGGCAAGCGGATAGATCTTACCGATAAAAGGGATATACAATTCGATCAACCGTTCAGTGGCAGGGGAGAACCGGGGCAGGTGGAAAAAATAATTGCTGTACTCGGCGAAAACATAGGCGATCGATGCATTGCCTGCTGTATTGAAAACTGCAAATGCTGCCCAGCCATAGAGGAAGGAGAAGGCATCACCATAGATCTTCTGGAAAAACACGACCGGTCCACCTGTCTCAGGGTACATGGCCGCGATCTCGGCATTGGACAGCGCACCGAATAGGGTGATGAAACCCGCCAACACCCAGACCGACACCAGGGCCCATGGACTGCCCAACTGACTCAACATCAGGGAAGGCTTCATGAACACGCCGGACCCAATGATGCCACCGACCACGATCGCGATGGTAGTACGGATATTGATGCTCCTGGAAAGTTGCGGCATGGGTCTGGGTTAATGAATGACGGCTATTTGTTTTCAGATGTAATGAACAGCACAAGATGATGGATAAATTTTATGAAACGGGAGATGTTGCCTGACAGGACTACTAAAAACGTGACCGACCCTAGAGCATCAGACAGGCATTGCTTTCAACAATAAAGCTCATCATTCCCATTACTACCCCTCTATCCATAGTTTATTTGACCTACATCATTTCAGCGATCAGTGAATGGAAATGGTGGGTTCCTTTTTCGTGTTTCACGGAATAACGCCCATGGGTATAGAACCTGGAACGAACGCCTTTTTGCACATACTGCACTACCTCTTCATCTTCCATCTCAACAGTATCCAATCCGCTTCCGGCCCCTTCATCCAGTTTGCTTTCATCATACACATAGGCCAGGAAGGACACTTTGCATTCACTGACACCAATCGGTTGCACCAGGTTCAAGGACAATCCCCATGGGTAGAAATTGAACATCATGTTGGGGAAGGCCCAGAAATAATAAGCAGCCACATGTTTGCCATAATCGGGTGAATCTTTGGGAAGGTCGAAACAGGAATCCCCTTTCTTGCCGATACCCAACTGCAGGTTACAGAATCTGAAAACTTCCGTGGTGTATTCCCCAAAATCAAGCACGGCATTGAGGCCGGCATGCACGAAGGGAATATGGAAACCTTCCAGGTAGTTCTCGCAATAGAGGGCCCAATTGGCTTTTACAATATAGTCTTTAGAGAGGTCGGGGCGAAACTCCAGCTTATCCATCGGCAACCAACCTACCCGGTTGATCATTTCATGGAAATATGCTTCAGCCGGCACAGAAGATCCCAGGGTAGTGAACAAGAGCTTCCCCCATTGGAAGAGCGGCAATCTTTTGAGGTTATCTGCTTCGGTGGGGAAGTTCTCTACTTCCTTGAACTCGGGCATGGACATGAATTTTCCGTCCAGCTGGAACATGCGTCCATGGTATTTACAACGGAGGTGATTGGAGGTACAGGGTTCATATACCATCAGGTTGCCCCGATGGGTACATACATTCGACAGGCAGTGGATGGTATCTGATTTATCACGGGTAAGCAACAAGGGTTCATCCAGGTAACCCTCCAGTAAGGTAAAAGGATAGCAGTCACCTGGTTGCTTCACCTTATCGGTATCGCCAATGAATTGCCAGGAAGGGGCGAAGATCTTTTCCTTAGCCAGTTCATAATATTTCGGGTCGGTATAGAAGTCGGTTGCAAGGGTTTTGGCCCTGGCTATATTAGGGTCAATGGAAAATAATGACATCGCAATCGGGTTTTGCTAAAGATAAGGAAATGCGGTTGTTGAAATTCCCATTCCGTAATACCTCAGCGGGCGCGGTCGAAGAGGACCCCTATACTTTATACCTCAGCGGGGTCCTAGTATTTTATACCTCAGCGGGGTCTCTCGAAGAGGACCCCGATGAACCTACATCCCACTATTCATCAGGGTCCCCTACGGGAGACCCTGCTGGGGTAAAACATTATACCTCAGCGGGGTCTCCCGTAGGGGACCCCGATGCAATAACCCAACAACTACAATTCTTTACCCCTAAAACAACTTCAACTGTTGTCCCGGATGCCTGAATTGCGTGGTATCCAACTCCCATCTTTCTTCATTCAGTCCATAGATCGCACTGAATTTCTTGAACTGCTGCCGGATCATCTCCGCCATGGGTCCCTCACCCCGCATCCTTACCCCAAAACGACTGTCATTCACCTGTCCACCATGGCCATCCTCGATCAAGTGCCAGACCTTATCCCCTTTATCAGGAAAATGTTTATACAACCAATCATGGAACAAAAGCTTTACCGCCCCATTCAAGCGGATGAAGGTATAGGCAGAAAATTTCGCACCGGCATCGGCTGCTGCTTCAAGAATAGAAGGCAACTCATGGTCATTCAATCCGGGGATCATGGGTCCCAGCATCACACCCGTCCGGACACCCGCATCCGATAAATCCCTTATGATCCTGATCCGCTGCGAGGCAGTGGTGGTCCTGGGTTCCATGACCCTCCGCAGGTCCTCATCAAAAGAAGTGACCGACACCAATACACTTACCAGGTTACGGGATGCCATCTTGGTGAGCAGGTCCCTATCCTTCAGGACATAGGCATTCTTGGTGATGATGCCCACGGGTTGGTTGAATTCATTGCAAACCTCCAGCAATCGCCGCGTTAACCGGAACCGTTGTTCTGCAGGTTGGTAGCAGTCGGTATTCCCACTCAGGGATAGCGGCTTGCATTCCCAATCCTTTTTCATCAGGAACTTACGCAATAGTTCAGCCGCATTCCTCTTCACCACCACCTTGCGTTCGAAATCCAATCCGGCACTGTAGCCCCAGTATTCATGGGAGTTGCGGGCATAGCAATATACGCAGCCATGTTCACAACCCTGGTAGGGATTCATGCTGTAGAACATGCCCACATCCGGACTGTCCACTTTATTGACCAGCGACTTAGCCTCCTGCTCAATGTATTGGGTAGGTTGGTCGGGCAGCTCCCATTCATCGATCGCTTCAACATGGTCGCGACCATACACCTGCTGTTCGAAGCGGTTGCTGGTATTGAATTGTGCGCCGCGGCCTTTTATGATGGATTCATTGTTCATGCAGGATAGTGTTTGATCGAAAATTCGTTTTGGTACTATTTTAAATTGAGATGCCTAGGATATTTCTCACGCAAAGGCGCAAGGAAACGCGGAGGCGCAAAGGCTCCTACAACAATACACTAGGGGTAGGCTAGGAACGAACTGCTTTTGAGAAGATTTTAAGATCGCAACGCATTGGCTTCGCCAATTTAATCTCATCCTTCTTGGCCATTTCTTTATTCTTAAAACAAGAAACCTTTTGAGAAGCCAAAACGCTGAAGCCTTGAAAAAACCTCAAAAGCAAGCCTGCGTCTTTGTGTATCCTTGCGCATCTACCAACAACATTGTGGTGGGTGTCTTTGTGTGAAACAACTATTTGACCTTCATACCCCCTCACGCCATGGCAAAGAGTTCGCCCTGCTTGACTGCCACCGGAAGGTCCAGGAATTCGAAGCGTTGCGCGATCTGCCAATACCGCTCCCCCTTTCTCTTCTTTAATAATAGACAGGCATCGGCCATGAACTGACCGGTAAAATGCCGTTGCGCATATTGCTTCCATGCTTCTTCAAACTGGAAAGGTGTTAAGCCCCTGGCCACCGAAACAAAGGGCTGGTCATAAAAGAAAGGCGCATGCTCTTTATCAGCCCTCAGGAGTGATTGCAATGGCTTGATGCTTTCTCCCAACTCCTTTAAACGATGATGCTGCAGCACCGGGATCACGATACTATGACTCGGGTAGGCCTGGTAATCTTTCAGGTGTACAGGGAAAGGCCTGATGGCCATGCAGGTCCGCTCAAAGGCCTTGCGGATCTTCTCTTCCAACAAAAGCCTTTGGCTGAAACGCACCAGGGGTATGCCAATAGGCGGTTGCCCATAGCCCTTCAACTGGAAATGTTCCTGCAACTGGGCACGCACCTTCCTCACTTTCTCCCGCAAATGATCCGGCGGCGCCAGGATCAACTGGTAATCCACAAACTGGTAGCCGGGCAATGCCTGCAAACCGGCCAAACTTACCTGCTCCTGCATGATGCTCATGGTAAATACATTTCAAGGTTATTGTCTTTACGATAGCCCGCCGGCAATAAGGGAAACCGGGCCACCAATTGTTTACTGTCCTTTCCTGGCTCCCGCTTCTCCAATTCCAAAGCCTCCACTTCAAACCCGCCATCGAAATGCCTGCTGGCAAAATCCATTAATACCGATCGCGCCAACTCCCCTCCCATTCCTGAGGCGATCACCATCTTAGGATGCACCACCAGGTCTACCCTGGCCTGGCCATCGGTACGAAGGAAAGCCTCTACCGGCCGGAGCTGTTCCGCCAGCTTCCGGATGGGGCCATGGTCCATGAAACGGATATAGAGACTGTCTTCCCGCTTGCTGCCATAATTATTGCAGCGGATAGGGAATTGTTCCTGCTGGCTGATCACCCGGTGCAACCATCGCATCAGGGTGGGCTCCATTTCCTGGCGGATATGAAACGCCGCAACCACCAATTCCACTTCTTCCAGGGCATGGAAACAATCCCCGAACTGCTGCCTGCCATAGTCCAAGGCTGCTTTGAGCATGGCCTCCATCGCTTCCTGGCGGGGCTTAACGACCAAACGATAGGCTCCCCAACCCTCTTCATTCTTCACTGCCCCCGCATGGGCCTTCCCCATCATGTATCCTGTCTCCATACCAACTGATTTAATCGACCAAAATATTTAGTATAAATTTACTAATTATTTTAGTATTTCCAAATAAATTTGTCCCACTTACTAACCCGCCAAAAAACAGTGTTATGGAACCAGTACAGTATTACACGGCCTCGACTGGTGGCGGCAGGATGCAGGGCCGTGAAGGGGATCAATCAAGGACAGCCTTCCAGCATCGCCAGCATCATGACCGTGAATTAGACCTTAATGAAGAATTGGTGGGCAACAAGGCTGCCACCTATTTCCTTCGCGTACGCGGCGAAGCCATGAGCGGCGCCGGCATTCATGATGGGGATATGGTGGTGGTGGATCGCTCCCTTGCACCAGGGAACGGGAAAGTGGTCATTGCCCTGCTCAACGGCGAAATGCTGATCAGGCGCTTTGAGAAGCAGTTCAATAAACTAAGGTTGCTACCCGAAACGGCTAAGCTTGCTCCCATTGATATCGATCCAGGCTGTGAGGATTTTTCCATCTGGGGTGTGGTGACCTATGTCATACATCGTTTATGAACCGGACGAACAGGGCTAGAACAAACTACCCTGTTCGTTTTCCTTCGGGAACAATACCGGCACTTTTACGGTAATGCCGGTCCGGGCACTGAATTGTTCTGCCGCATAGATCGCAAAATCAGGCACATAATGGTCATCGCCCATGTGCAGGAAGAAATAGGCTTCTTCCAGCCCCTGGTCGATCCACTGTGCGATCCTATCCACCCAGGCATCGAAGCGACGCTTATCCGTTGGATGGCCTTCATTGGCCACAAAGCGGATCATGGTGGCAGGGACAGGCAAATAGGTATGGCAGACATCCCTTCGGCCTGCCGTGTCCGTTATGACCGCCCCGATCTTCATCGTATGGAGGGCCTGGAAGAAATGTTCTGTTATGGTGGGCTTATTGAACCAGTCGGGGTGCCGCAATTCTACAAACCATTTCACCTGCGAAGGCAGGGTCGACAAATACTCCAGCAATTCCACCTGCCGGCCCGGGCCGAAGCCATCCGACAACTGCAGGAAGACCGGCCCGAGGTATTGTCCAAGTCCCATCATGCCTTCCACGAATTCAAGGGTCATGGCTTCCTTACCCTTCAGTCCACCCCGATGGGTGATGCCCTGGAACAATTTGGGACAGAAACGAAACGACTCCTGCGCTATCAGCGCCGCCCATTTTTGCATATCTGCTGCCGAATAAAGTTTGTAATGCGTGGCATTCAATTCAATGGTCGTGAACTGCTGGCTATAATACTTCAGGAAATCAGCCGCCTTCGCCCTTGCCGGATAAAGATTACCCAGCCATTCAGCAGCGGTCCAGCGGGTTGCCCCGATATGGATGACAGGATGGACAGCCCTTTTGCCGGGCAGCACAAGATGATTCAGGTCGGGATTGGCAGGCAGGCTGAAATCCACGGTATCCAATAATGAACGGTCGATCTTTCCGAATTCCATAGCAACAGGCCGAGCTTGATCGCATTGGCCACTGCAATTTACAACCGCAGGCCAATAAGAGAAGGAATACAAAGAATCCAATAGCTTTATCCTGCCTAATCGATTGCTATGACACCATTATTCGGGATCGACCAATGGTTGCGGCGCGAAGCCGATGACCGCCGCTGGGGACTGGTCACCAACAACGCAGCCACCACTATAACTGGCATCCTTAGCCGAACCGCGCTACTTTCAGCTGGCTGGAAGGTCAGCCTGCTTTTTTCCCCTGAGCATGGGTTGACCGCGCAGGGTGCGGATGGGGAAAGACAGCCTGACCTCCGGGACCCCGTTACCGGCTTGCCCGTCACCAGTCTCTATGGCAACCAATGGGCGCCTTCCCCTGAACAACTGGAACAACTTGACGGCATCCTGTTCGATATTCCCGATGTGGGCAGCAGGTTCTATACCTATCTCTGGACCCTGACCCATGTGATGGAAGTCTGTGCCGCTGCAAGAAAGGAATTAGTGATACTGGACCGGCCCAATCCTATTGGCCAGGACCTTGACCTTGCTGAAGGCCCCTTGCTGGATGAACAGCACTGCAGCTCCTTCATTGGGAGATGGTCCATCCCTATCCGCCATTGTTGCTCACTGGGTGAACTGGGGTCCTTCTTCGCTGCGACCAGGGTGAAGGGACTGAACCTGACCATCATCCCGCATAACATCAATGATACCCTGCCGCTGACCGATCTTTCCAATTGGCCCTTCATCCCTCCATCGCCAGCCATCACCGATCCGGTCACGGCATTACTCTATCCTGGCACCTGCTTGTTTGAAGGCATCAATGTCAGCGAAGGCAGGGGAACTACCTTACCCTTCCGCATCATCGGGGCGCCTTTTATCAATAGTACCGAATTGGCGAATGCAATCAATGGCCTTACACTTCCCGGCACCCAATGCATCCCCTATTCATTCCGGCCCGAATGGGGATTATATGCTAAGGAATGGTGTGAAGGGGTGCAATGGATCGTTACGGATGCAACAGCCTTCCGCCCGGTCAATACGATGGTACAGACCATCCGGGTCCTGCACAATTTGTACCCCGGCTTACTCAAGGAGCGGCCCTATCCCACACATGCCAATCCCACCGGGCTTTCCCACCTCGAACGATTGGTGGGGGTACCCTATGCCTTTGAAAAAATTATCAAGGGCGAACTCAATATTGTAGTAGGGGAAGAATGGAAGAAAAAGATTGAGGCATTCAGGTAGCGTTGGGAATAGGCCACAAAGACACCAAGACACTAAGTTACACAAAAGCGACTTCGTGTTACTTTGTGTCTTGGCGTCTTTGTGGCCCCATTTATATCTCATCAAGGTTCAATACAATAGAACCCGCTGGAGTCAGAACCTGATGTTCCCACTACCTGTTGGTTTGCTGCGCCTGCACTCCAGTATAACGCTCACCAACGATCTTGATCTTAGAAACGATCTCTTTGAAAGCTTTCAGCTCATCAGCAGTAAAACTATAATCGGCTGCCCCCATATTCTCCTGCAGGTGGGCCAGCTTAGTAGTCCCGGGAATTGGAACGATCCAGGGTTGCTGGGCCAAGAGCCATGCAAGGGCAACCTGTGCCGGGGTGAGTCCCCTGGGGTTTCCAAACTCAACCAACGCATCAATCATAGCCCAATTCGCCTTGATGGCATCAGGCTGGTAACGGGGAAGGGTTGGCCGGTTGTCATTAGCTGGGTTGTACTTAGTCCTTTCATTGATCATACCACTGAGGAAACCTCTGCTGATGGGACTATAAGGCACGAATCCAATTCCTAATTCTTCACAAACTTTCAAGACAGCCTCTTCGGGACCCCTGGTCATGAGGGAGTATTCACTTTGTAAGGCAGTGAGGGGTTGCACCGCATGGGCCTTGCGGATGGATTCCGCACCGGCTTCACTCAAACCAAAATACTTCACCTTCCCTTCCTGGATAAGATCCTTAACGGTCCCTGCAACATCCTCCATGGGTACGGCTGGATCTACCCGATGCTGGTAAAGAAGGTCAATATAATCGGTCTTCATTCTTCTTAAGGACTGTTCCACCACCTCCCTGATATGAGCCGGCTTGCTGTTCAGGCCCGACAATTTACCATCCTGGATATTGAAGCCAAACTTGGAGCAGAGGATGATGTTCTTCCGGAACGGGGCGATGGCCTCACCCACCAATTCCTCGTTCCTGAAGGGCCCATAGGCCTCTGCGGTATCAAAGAAATTAACGCCCATGTCATAGGCGCTGCGAATGAGTTGAATGGATACTTTCCTGTCTGGGATAAAACTCCGGTGATAGCTCATGCCCATACAGCCCAGTCCAAGACTCGATACTTCGATCTGTTGTTTTCCTGACCCCAACTTGCGTCGCTGGCCCCTATAGGGTTGCCCAGTTACTGAATCCTTAACTTGTACTGCCTGTGCAGTTTGGATCACTGGTGCAGCCAGCAAGCCGGCACCCAACAAGGTTCCTGCTTTCAGGAAACTGCGGCGATGGGAAGGATGTGAAGTAGGCATACAAAAGGTTGTTTAGTTGAAGTAATTATCGCATTGATTAAAAGGACAAATGGAAAAAATAATTTTTTACCAGGAAGGCATCCATGATGGTCAATACATCATTTGTACAAAGATCGGTCGTACCGGCAACGACCTTTAACGGCAGGAAAACAGAAACTTACAAATTTCAAACAATCAGCTGAAACCCTTTGGGCATTAACCTCAACGGGGTCGACGGGGGATAGTAAATCTTACCACCTCATAGGAGTTCTCTTCTAAAGTCCCGATAAATTTCTCTCCTACTATTCATCAGGGTCCCCTGCGGGAGACCCTGCTGGGGAGAGAAGACATTAAGTTACACTAAGGCGACTTCGTGTTACATCGTGTCTTGGTGTCTTCGTGGCCCCTTCACCTCAGCAGGGTCTCCTGAAAGGGACCCTTATGTATAGTAAATGGTCAATAATTGAAAATATGATCCTCGATGTCCATTTTATCATTCTCCGGGATCAGGTGTAATATAATGGGTATTAAAAGGGAATAGAATGCAATGGGAGTGGATAAAAAAGAAATCAGGATGATGGCCAGGTAGCAATAGATGGGCCTGATGATCCTTCTTCGCGCATACTTAAAATGTTCCAGGGTGTAATGGGGTTTTATATACGCCTTCTTCCAGGAATAGTATAGCATTAAATAGATCAGGGCACTTGTCAGGATAAGGTTCAGGCTGAAGACAATAACACTCAGCTTTTCATGCCGGTAATGATTCAGGAAGCCGACGGAGAAGGGGATCATACAAATAGACATGAGGAACAAGATATTGAGCCAACTGCTCACCCTGTCGGTCTTGGTGATCAGGTGATGATGGAAATGCGACCCTATCCAGAATATGCCCAGGGTTACAAAACCAAGCATATAAACAAACAATTCAGGAAGAATCTTTTCGAAAAAATACCGCGAAAGCACGTCCGCATTCAACCCTTCCGGTATCCTGATCTCAATAATCAGAATGGTCATAGCAACCGCAAATACCGCATCAGTCAATCCCTGAATGCGTTTTACATCTAAATTCACTTCAAATTCCATGGCTGCAATTTTATAGATGAAGAAAACACTACCGGCCTGGTCCCATTGGACCAAGGAAAACCAAATGACCCAATACCAGTTTTTGTTAAGATTCAGGTTTGCTAAAGAAGTAAGGTAGGAAAGAAATACCCTGATAAATAATAAACCAATTCATTGAAGTTACGCAATTAAACCAACAATCTACGAAATGATTAGTATGCAACTGTTAAGGTATTGGTAACGACAGTCTTGCTTCCACTTTAGCTTTAACTATATCCCGAGCTATGCATGGTCCTGTGAAAGTCACTTTCCTCTCCTCCTTACATTAGCAGGGATTCCAGAAATATACTATCCCTCACCTCAGGAGGTTCTCCCGAAATATACTATTCCCACCCTAGCAGGGTCTCCCGAAGGGGACCCTGATGAATAGTATGATGAAAGTGCATCGGGGTCCTCTGCGAGAGACCCCGCTGAGGATAATTGGATGCATAAATACTCACCCCAGCAGGGTCTCCCAAAGGGGACCCTGATGAATAGTATGATGAAAGTGCATCGGAGTCCTCTGCGAGAGACCCCGCTGAGGATAAAGAGAGAATTCACCCCAGCAGGGTCTCCCGAAGGGGACCCTGATGAATAGCAGGATAAAAGTTCATCGGGGTCCTCTGCGAGAGACCCCGCTGAGGATAATTGGATGCATAAATCATTTCGCCTTTTATACATCAGGGTCCCCTCCGGGAGACCCTGCCGGGGTAAAAAAGATTGAGGCACTCAGGTAAGGTAGGGTATAGGCCACGAAGACACCAAGACACCAAGTTGCACTAAGGCGCCTTCGTGTTACTTGGTGTCTTTGTGTCTTTGTGGCCCCTTGACCCCGTGGTCCCCCCTCCCCCAATAATTTCGTATCTTCCTCCCTACCATCTTATGAGAAGAATATTCCTCGCCATACTGGGTTTTGTGCAAACGGTCTTGCAGTTCTTTTTACGCAAACCCATTACCTGGCTGGCCAACAAGGTCTCCTCTGCCCCCAAACAGGAAAGCGTCAACAAAGCATTGTCGGAGCTCTACCACAGCATCATCACCGAACCCGGCAAGCAGGGACCACTGATCGATTTCCGGCCGGATGAACATCCCCTCATCATCTTCACCGATATGCACAAAGGCAGTCGCGACGGCTCTGATGATTTCGCGGTCTGTGAAGAGACCTACCTCACGGCACTCGACTATTACAACAACAGGAACTTCTACTATATCAATCTTGGCGACAGTGAAGAACTCTGGGAGAACCTGCTCCCTTCCGTCCTCAAATACAACAAAGCCACATTCGAAATGGAAAAACGCTTTGTTGACCGGAATGCCTATGCGAAGATCTACGGCAACCACGACCTCTTCTGGGGCAATGATCCGCTCGCGCCAGTCGTACTCAAAAAGATGTATGGCAGGAGCATCAAGGTCTATACCGGTGCCGTCCTCAGGGCCAGTTTACCCAATGGCTATATCGATGTATTGTGCACCCATGGCCACCAGGGCGATGCCCAGAGCGATGGCAACGCTTTCAGCAAATGGTTTGTCAGCTGGATATGGGGACCCTTGCAAAGTTTCCTGGAGATCAATACCAATACCCCTTCCTGCAACAATGAGAACAAGACCCTGCACAACCAGTTCATGTATGAGTGGAGCGCTGCCCAGGAAAATGTGGTATTGATCACCGGCCATACCCACCAGCCGGTCTTCAACTCGCTTACCCACCTCGAGCGCCTCTACCTGCAATTGGAAGAAGCCAGGGAAAACAGGGACGAGGAAAAGATCAGGAAGGTCAATGCAGAGATCCCCAAGCGCAGGCGGGAATATGACCATGTGAATTTTTCCTTCCGCAAAATGAAACCCAGTTATTTCAATGCCGGCTGTTGTTGTTTCGAAGACGGCACCATCACCGGCCTCGAGATCGCAGGGGGCTTTATCCGGCTGGTCAAATGGAGCAGGAAGGAAGGCAAGCCCACCAGGATCGTCGCCGAAGAGACCCACCTGTTGGACCTGGCCAACAGGATCATGAACCATTCCGCAACTGCCTGAGATCATTTTACCCTTTTCAAATTCCAGCACATGTCGCTTCAATTCCGTCCACTGCAATCCAATGATATCGATGCCTTGCAACACTGGTACCATTACCAGCTGAGTGACCAGTCGAGGTCGCGTTTTGCCCCCCACTCCTTCGATGGTTTTACCATAGAGAATATCTGCCGCAACCTGGGGAGTGATGGCTGCAACCGTTTTGTGGCCATAGACCCTGAACTGAACACCATCGAGGGGTACCTGCTGTTAAAAGAAGGCTATGCCGCCAACGAAAACCATCGACTGGCTGCTAACGGTCACCATTACCCGCAGGCATCTGTGTATTCCCTGGCACCGGCCCTATCAGAAAAATGGCAGAGCAAGGGAATAGCGCAAAACTTCCTGCAATGGGCATTAACGCAGGTACCACAGCGGAAGCATATTGTCCTTTGGGGAGGGGTGCAGGATGGAAACCCCGCAGCTATCCGCTTCTACCAAAAGCTCGGTTTCCAGCATGCCGGCGGCTTCTGGTGGGATGGCATCTGGAACTGGGATATGGTATGGCATACAGAGCAGTTACAACCCTAGTTGGTGGGGCCACGAAGACACCAAGACACGAAGGGACACGAAGACGTCTTAGTGTTACTCCGTGTCTTAGAGACTTTGTGGCCCAAGCCCCACCATCTGATGGGGTAAGATAGCCTGCATTGCCCTTACATTTGTCCTTCAAATCCTTGATATGATCGTTCTGCAAAATGAAGTGCTGACGGCAGGCATCCATCCCCTGGGAGCGGAACTGCAATTATTGGTGCACCGGTCTTCGGGTGCCAATTTTATGTGGAGTGGTGATAATAAATTCTGGGGTAAGTTCTCCCCGGTCCTGTTCCCCATTGTAGGCTCACTGAAAGACAACACCTATCACTATAACGGGAAAGAATATTCTCTACCCAGGCATGGCTTCGCCAGGGAGAAGACTTTCCATGCGCATAAATCAAGTGAAAAAGAAGCGGTCTTTACGCTGGAAGCCGATAGCAGCAGCCATGCGGTATTCCCCTTCGATTTCAGGCTGGAACTGCATTACCGGCTGGAAGGAAGCAAGCTATCCTGTACCTACCAGGTATTCAACACAGGTAACCATCCGATGTATTTCTCCATTGGGGCGCATCCTGCCTTTGCCGTGCCGCTATTGGATGACCGATCCGGTGCGACTTACGGAGACCATTACCTGCAATTCAACCGATCCACTTCCCTGGAAAGATGGAAGTTAAAGGATGGCCTGATCAGCGACCAAAAAGAAATGGTTGAATTGAAGGAAGGAAGGCTGGGATTATCGAAGGAACTTTTCAAGGAAGATGCCCTGGTATTAAAGGGTATTCCGGATAACCAGATCATCCTTGGATCAAAAAAACATGCACACCAGTTGGTATTTGAATGGGAAGACTTTCCCTTCTTCGGGATCTGGGCCGCCCCCGATGCGCCTTTTGTATGCCTGGAACCCTGGTGTGGTATAGCAGACTCCGTACACCATAACCAGCAACTCACCGAAAAGGAAGGCATTAATGAACTGGCTCCCGGCAGCCTCTTCAGCCGGACCTGGGCGGTGAGCATCAGTTTTTAGCCACAAAGGCTCGAAGGCACTAAGGAACACTAAGGCTTCTATAACCTTCGTGCAACTTCGTGCCTTCGAGCCTTCGTGGCCCAAAAATTATCTGCTTACAGCGTCAGGCTAAGCCTCGCGAAATAATAAGCTCCGGTCACGCCCATTTGCACAGGCGCATACTTGAACACCCCGAAATAGCTGTTGGCATAAACCTGCTTATCCGGATACACATTGAACAGGTTATTGGAACCGATCGTAGCAGCCAAATGCTTATTGATGGCATAGGAAATGGAGAGATCCGTTACCATTTTGCCGCTATGCTCCTGCAGTTCCCCGAATGGATAACCATTACGGGTAACCTTGCCGAAGTAGGTAAAGCGTACCATATTGGTAAACTTACCGATACGGTGACCAACACTAAAGGTACCCTTGGTCCGCGGGCTATAGGTTTCGATGATAGAACGCTCTACAGGTCCGAAGTAGATATCCTCGCTACCCTTCAGTGCATCAGGCACATTCACGATGGCATCCACCTTGTTCTCGTTGTAGTTACCGGCCAGGGTGAAATCGAAGTTGCTCTTGCCCGCCTTGAGGTTATAGGTCATCACCACATCAACACCCTTGGTCTTGGTATTGGCTGCATTCACGAAGAAACGCGCAGAGGATACGCCATAAGGCTCCAGCAGGTCCTGGATCTCTTCCACCGGGCTACCGAAGGCATCGAAGCCAAAGCTACCGGTCAGGGATATACGATCCTTGATATTGATCAGGTAACCATCAACGGTAACGCGGAAATTGGAAACAGGTGACCAGGTGAATCCGGCACTCGCATTGACAGAAGTTTCTTCTTTCAACTCAGGGATACCCAGGCCTTTGGCCACTTCACTATTTACAGGGAAGAAACCTGCCTGTCCCAACTGACCGCTGGGCAGGATATCGGTACTCTGGTAGCTGAAGAATTGCTGGTGCAGGCTCGGTGCACGGAAGCCTGTGCTCACCGCACCACGCAGCGCAAAAGCGTCTGACAGCTGGTAACGCAGGGCCAGTTTACCATTGAGGGTGGAACCAAAATCGCTGTACTGCTCAAAACGGGCAGCACCGGCTACCAGGAATTTTTTGGTCACATCCAGTTCCGCATCTGCATAAAGGGAGAAGTTGTTACGGCTTTCCTTTACCGCATCCCTGGGGGAGAAACCCACAAAGGATTGGGAACCGCCTGCAAAATCAAGCAGGGAAGGATCGATGATGGTGGATCCATCAGAGCTATAGGCATAGTTGCGCCAGGAAGCTTCTTCGCCCTCCATGATCTTATAGCTGTCAATCCGGTACTCCGCACCAAATGCCAGGTTAAGCCCGGCTGCTACGGTAGGGAAGAAACGCTTCAGGTCAGCATTGATGGTATTCTGGGTGAAAGCATGTCCACCCGCATCGAACACTCTTGGGCTCTTGTCGCGAAGGGTAGCGTTGTTGGTATTGAGAACGGTATAATCGAAACGGTTATTACCAAAGGTATTGCTAAGGTCGAGTACCCAGTTGCTGGGCAGCTGCAGCTTCACACCTACTGCAATGGAACGGTCCCAGATATCAGACTGGGTACCGGGCTGGAAGCCATTGGGGTAGAGGTCAAGCACCACATTGCTGTATTCACTGGGCAGGCGGCGGAAACCGTTACCATTACCCCTCCTGTAGCTGAAACCGGCAAAGGAGTAGAACTGGTGCTGGCTGTTCTTACCAAAGGGAAGTCCCATGTTGTAGAACAGGCTACCGTTCTTGATGCCGGCATCACCCACACGGAAGTTGAAATCATCACGGCTCAGTCCACGTGCAGCGATCACGCTATCATCATAGGCCCTTGCCTGGTCGGGGTTTTCGGTAAAATCGTAGGCAAAGAAATTGCCCAGTGCACTCTGGTCATAGATCACCAGGTTATGGTTCTGGCTACGGTTGGTCTGTTCACGGTAAAGGAAATCACCGGTCAGGTTAAGGTAACCACCCTTCTTACCCAGTGAGAATCCCTGGTTCAGGTTGAACTGTCCTGTACCGCCATCCCCCTGGGAAGTGATACCACCGGTCGCATTCACGCTGGTCCAGTTGGCATTCTTCTTCAACACCACGTTGATCACACCGGCAATGGCATCGGAGCCATACTGGGCCGCCGCACCATCACGCAACACTTCGATGCGTTCAATGGCCGCCGCCGGAATGGCATTCAGGTCGGTACCTACACTACCATTTCCTACTGTTCCCTGGTAGTTGAGCAGGGAGGTCGTATGCCTGCGCTTACCGTTGATCAGCACCAGCACCTGGTCGGGACCGAGTCCGCGCAGGGTAGCTGGGTCAATATGTTCGGTACCATCGGAGGCCGACTGGCGGTTACTCTGGAAAGAAGGCGCCATATAGGTCAGGGCCTGGTTCAGGTCATATTGGGGAAGGATGCGGGCTGCATTCCTGAAGTCGATCACATCCACCGGAACGGCGGTCTTGAGGTTGGTACGGTTCGCGCGGGTACCCACCACCGTTACTTCATTGAGCTGGTTATTGAATCGCTCCAGCTGGATCACCAGCAAGGGGTTCTCCGGGTTCACAATCTGGTCGAACTCCCGGTAACCCACAGCCGAAATGGTAATGGTCCTTCCCTGTGCTATGTCCAGGGGCAGGCTGAACTGGCCATTGTTACCGGTGATGGTTGCAGTCTTCTGTGTTTTGGCGGTTACGGTGGCGCCTACTACCGGCTCACCACGTTCATCTGTCACCCTGCCATTGACGGTGATGGTCTGTGCCGATAACACGCAAGGCGCTACCAGCAAGGCCCCCAGGGCAATTAATCTTGGTCGCATGCTGTTGGTTTTATGATTGCTTGATTATGGTTTAGGCTTTTTTGTAACGGTCACTTTCCACAGGGATCCACTCGACACTTTATGCTGCGAAGCAAAATTTCCCTGGTTGATGCCAAAGGAAAAATTGAGCAGGCTGTTGACATAGGCTACCGGTTTTCCTGGCGCTACTGCAGAAAAAGTAGTAGCAAAAGGCATTACACCTTTATACACCAATTTGTTGTCCACGGTAATGTTCACCTCCACCTGGTCCCCATACTGCAGGCCATTCTCCCGCAAAAGGCCAAGGGGGATATTGGTCCAGACATTTCCATACTGCACATCCAGTACGGGAATATTACCGGTAAAGCTGCCATTCTGGTACTGTGCGGCCTGGTAAGGTATCCGCACCACATTGGGTGGCAGCGCAGGTCCAACCTCATCATAACGGATCACCCCTGCAGCCAGCCGCGCGCCGGTGTAGGCATAAACATCACGACCATGGAAGGTGTAGGATTCGGACGACCCTTTCAGGCGGTTCCTGGTCTCATCGATCCGGCGGAGGGAATCGATGCCTATGGCATCGGCCAACAAGGTGAGGGTACCATTATCAGGGGTCACAATGAAATGACCGGACCTGGTTTTGGCTACCACTGACTTTCGTTCAGAACCCACTCCCGGGTCCACCACGGAAACGAAGACCGTTCCTTCCGGCCAATAGGGCAAGGTCTGCTGCAGGCGGTAAGCCGCTTCCCAGATATTGTAGGCAGGGATCTCATGGGTGAGGTCAAAAAACCTGATATCCCGGGATACCCCATAGGCCACCCCTTTCATGGCGGCTACTGCCCCCTCTTTCACCCCGAAATCTGTCTGGAAGACCAGTGCGCCGTTCTGCGCATAGCCATTTACGATTGTTACCAGCAACAGTAATGGTGCCAGTAAAGATTGCTTCGCTTGCTTGCCCATCTTCTACTTTTGAGTGGGCAAAACTACTACAGAATTCCTTTATTAAGTCTATTTGTTTTATAGACTTATAAAATTACTTCTCCCACAACCGCCGCTCTATTGCCATTCCATCGTTCGCTTTTCCTATATTCCCTATCTTTACCCATCTCCTAATTAAATCAGATAAGTGAAGTTTAGCGAATTGAACCTTGATCCGGAACTGATGGAAGGCATAGATGCCACCGGATATGTTACCCTAACCCCCATCCAGGAACAAGTAATGCCCCCCATTCTGGAGGGGAAAGACATCATCGCCTCTGCCCAGACCGGCACCGGCAAGACGGCAGCATTCCTGCTTCCCATACTCAGCAAGCTGATCGCGCACCGCCATGAAGGCCATATCAGTGCCATCATCATTGTGCCCACCCGCGAACTGGCCGTCCAGATCGCCCAGCACGTGGAAGGCATTGCCTATTTCACCCCTATCAGCTCCATTGCCATATATGGCGGTGGTGATGGCAATGCGTTTGTAACCGAGAAGAAGGCCCTCACCAATGGGGTTGATTTAGTGATCTGCACGCCGGGTAAGATGATCGCCCACCTCAATATGGGCTATGTATCGCTCAAGCACCTGCAATTCCTGGTGTTGGACGAGGCTGACCGCATGCTGGACATGGGCTTCCATGACGATATCATGCGCATCATCCGCCAGATCCCCGAGAAACGCCAGACCCTCCTCTTTTCTGCCACCATGCCGGAAAAGATCAGGTCCCTGGCTAAAAAGATCCTGCACCAGCCGGTGGAAGTGAATATCGCCATTTCCAAGCCGCCGGAGAAGATCGTTCAGAAAGCCTATGTGGTATATGAACCCCAAAAGCTTCCCCTGATGACCAACCTGCTGAAGGAACTTAGTTTTCGCAGTCTCATCATTTTCTGCTCCCGCAAGCAAACGGTGAAACAACTCACCCAGTCGCTCAAAAGGGCCAAGCTGAATGTATCCGAGATCCACTCCGACCTCGAACAGTCAGGCCGGGAAGATATCATGCTGGGCTTCAAGAGCGGCAGGATCCCCATACTGGTAGCAACAGATGTGCTCAGCAGGGGCATCGATATCGACACCATTGATGTGGTAGTCAATTATGATGTACCACATGATGGTGAGGACTATGTGCACCGTATTGGCCGAACGGCCAGGGCCGAAAAGGATGGCGTGGCCATTACCCTGGTAAGCGACAAGGAGATCAACCGCTTTGCCCGCATTGAAGCGCTGATCGGTAAAGAAGTGGAAAAGGCGCCGGTGCCGGAAGCATTGGGACCTGCACCTGCCTACCAACCTTCCCAGCGAAGGTCGCGCCCACAAGGCCAGGGAAGCCATGGAGGTCAGGGAGGCCAGCAAAAACGCAGGAACTTCAAACCCGGTAACAGGACAGGACAGCCAAAGGGTAAACCCCAACAGTGACCATTATGCGAAAAATAGTTGTTAGCATCGTCCTCCTGGCGATGGTGGCTATTGCCTGTAGCCCTAACCCCTATGCCCGCACCAACAAAGCCTATCGCAAACAGGCGAAAACCTATGCGGGAAGATTGAGGGAAATGCCTCCGGCCAATTCCATGGATGATGCCGCCTATTGGGTGGGCACCACCAATTTTTCCATGCGCAAGCCCAATTATGTGGTCATTCACCACACTGCCCAGAACAGTTGTGAACAGACCCTGAAGACCTTTACCCTCACCCGCACCCAGGTGAGTGCGCATTACGTGATCTGCAGGGATGGTACCATCCACCACATGCTCAACGATTACCTGAGGGCACACCATGCAGGTTTGGCCAGATGGGGGAATAATACAGACCTCAACTCCTCCAGCATTGGCATTGAACTGGACAATAACGGCTTCGAATCCTTCGATGAACGCCAGGTCAACAGCCTGCTGCGTTTATTGGACACCCTGAAGGTCCGCCACAATATCCCCGCCGCCAATTTCATTGGCCATGGTGATATTGCCCCCACCAGGAAGAACGACCCTAACTGGCGATTCCCCTGGAAGCAGCTGGCAGATAAAGGCTTCGGGCATTGGTACCGCGATACCACTGGATTGGTCGTACCTGAATACTTTGACCATTTACAGGCACTGAAGATCGTAGGCTTCGATACCAAAGACAGCAGTGCGGCCATCCTTGCTTTCAAAAGGCATTGGTTACAGGACACTATCCCAGGAATGACCGAACCGGCCAAAAAGATCCTTTATAGCCTTCAACAGCAATATTGACCTCAGGGATAAACAAGACGGGAGCAATTCATTTGTAACCGACTATACTTTTCCACCAACACTTGAGAAGTGATGGTAAACTTTTGGGAAGCACACTAAGTTGCTACCTCCCCAAATGAAAAATGGTTTGGTGTAAGAAGCAGTGATGGTTGTCACCACTGCCCTTCCACCAAACCATTGCTATTTCTATTTCAGCTTACTTAGGCAACAACACCTTATCCATGTTCAGGCTCCTGCATAATGCATTGAATGCGGTCAGGTCCTTGCTGATGATCTCGTTGTATCGGTCCTTGTAAGGCTTCCACTGACCCTGCAAGGCAGCCAGCTGCGCCTTTTGGCCTTCGGTCACATAGGGGATGTTCACATCCATCTCCCCTTTCAGGAAGATATAATCGGCACTGATCTTATTGACGAAGTTGATGATATCATCATTGCTTTCCGCCTTATTCTGTACCACATCATCTTCCCAACTGTTGATCTTCCTGAGGATAGCCTTGCCCTGCTTATACACTTCCGTATAGTTGGCATCCTTCTCCACCAGGTCAAGCAATTGACCCAGCTGTGCTTTTGCCTTGCGCATCTTCAGCACTGATCCATGGATCTCACGGATATCCTGTTCAACCGCCTGCAATACCTGGTGCTGTTGGGCATATTCTGCCGGGGTCGCTTTGATCCTTGAATCGGCCAGCACCTTGAAGTTTACCGTTTCGCTTTGTCCGCCTGCCTGGATGGTCACGGTATAATTTCCCGGCGGCACCTTATGGCCTTCATAGCTTCCTTCAATGAATACGGTGGGCACACCCGGAAGGATAGGATAGCGAAGGTCCCAGAAGAAGCGGTTCAATCCTGCCTTACGGGAAAGTGTTGGCTCAGGTGATGGCCCACCAGGGAAGCCTGTATAATCCTTATCGGCAGTATCAGCAAACTGCCTCACCAATTCTCCCTGTTCGTTGCGGATGGTGAGCAGCACCCTTTGGCTATCTGCCAATGCAGGCAACTGGTAGTACAAGGACAAACCTGAAGCAGCATTGATCCCACTGAACAGGTTGGATGGTCCATGCTCATCGATCTCCCCATCCAACTGGCTTCCCCCGCTCACCCGGTAAGCATCTTCCGGCTGGATCAGTTTCAGGGTCTTGGTACCGGCCAACTGATCCGCATAACGCAAGAGGTAAAGATCATCGAGTATCCAGAAAGAACGGCCCATGGTAGCTGCAACCAGGTCACCCTTATGAACCTTCAGGTCGGTAATGGGGGTAACGGGCAGGTTCAACTGCAGTTGCTTCCACTGGTTGCCGTTGTCATAGGAAATATAGAATCCTGTCTCTGTTCCGGCATACAATAATCCTTTGCGCACATCGTCTTCCCTCACCACACGCGTATAGGCACCGTTAGGAATGCCATTATTGATCCTTGTCCAGGTCTTGCCATAATCGCTACTGCGGTAAATAAATGGCGTAAAGTCATTCTCCTTGTACTTTGTACAGGCGATATAGACCGTTGCCTTATCATGCGGCGATACTTCAATGCTGTTCACCAGGCATTCGGGCATACCGGCAGGGGTGATATTGGCCCAGGTGGCCCCACCATCCCTCGTTATATGCACCAGGCCATCATCGCTACCTGTATACATCACGCCTTTTTCATGGGGCGACTCCACCACATACGATAAGGTCGCATAGTTCTCTCCCCCGGCGCCTTCATTGGTATAAGGCACCCCACTGATGCCCATCTTGCTGGTATCATGCCTGGTCAGGTCGGGCGAAACAACTGTCCAGCTCTTGCCCATATCCGTTGTCTTGAAAAGTCGGTTACCGGCATGGTAAAAGGCATTGGGTTCATGCTTCGAATAAATGATCGGCGCGTTCCAGTTGAAGCGGTACTTCATGTCTTTGGGCTGCAGTGCCTGGTATTGGATGGGCGCCACCATCACCCCCTTGCCTTCCCTGATCTCCTGGTCCAGCAATTCAATGGTACCCTGGTAGCTTCCGCCCATAACATACTTAGGGTTATCAGGGTCGAATGCCAGGAAGGCACTTTCACCACCGGCGGAATAGGACCAGTCATTCACGCCAATGGTATAGCCATTGAGGCTCCGGCTCGCGATCATCACGGAAGTATTATCCTGCTGCCCACCGTACACATAATAAGGGAAGCGGTTATCCGCATTCACGCGATAGAATTGCGCCGTAGGCTGGTTATCCTGGCGGCTCCAGATCTGGCCTCCATTGAAACTGATGGCAGCGCCACCATCATTGGCCACGATCATGTTCTTGCTGTTCTTAGGATTGATCCACAACTGGTGGTAATCACCATGGGTGCCACGGATATTGGTCCATGTCCTTCCCCCATCCGCCGATTTCAATCCGGGTGAATTGAACACATAAACAGTGTTCTCATTCAGCGGGTCGGTAGCGATCTCAATATAGTACCAGGCGCGCTGGGTCAGGCGATGGTCTTTGCTGATCCTATTGAAACTATTCCCGCCATCATTGCTCACAAATAAACCACCCTGCTCTTTCTCTGTATCACTCTCCACCAGCGCATATACTTTTTTGGAATTTGCCCTGGATACTTCAATGGCCATCTTACCCTGTTCCTTAGGGATGCCATTTTCCAAACGCTTCCAGGTCTGGCCGCCATCTACAGACTTATACAAACCACTGCCGGGGCCTCCACTCTTAACCTGCCAGGGTAAACGACGATGGTCCCACATAGCAGCATAAAGGATACGAGGATTATTCATATCCATGCTCAGGTCGGCACAGCCGGTGTTCTCATCGATATAGAAGATCTTTTTCCAGGTCTGCCCGCCATCGGTGGATTGGTAAATACCGCGGTCAGCGGAAGGTCCATGCAGGGCGCCTTGTGCTGCCACATAAATGACATCGGGGTTGTTGGGATGGATCCTGATCGCAGCAATATGGCGGGTCATTTCCAATCCCATCTTCTTCCAGGTATCACCGCCATCGGTCGACTTATACACCCCGTCGCCATAGGAGGTCATAACCCCACGCGGGGCGTGTTCCCCCATTCCTACGACCACCACATTGGGATCGGATTCCGCAACGGCGATCGCGCCAACAGAACCTGTAGTGAAGAATCCGTCTGAGATATTCGACCAGCTCATACCGGCATCGCGGGTGCGCCATACGCCACCGCCGGTGGTACCCATGTAATAGGTCTGGGGATCATTCACCACACCGGCAACAGCCACGGAACGGCCACCACGGAAGGGACCGATATTGCGCCATTTAACAGGCTTGAGCCATTGGGAATGATCAGGTGCCGGGGCAGGTGTTGCCGCTGCCGGCTGCCGGCCTTTTTTCGGTTGTGCCCCGGCCGTTAGCGCCAGGGTCAAAAGGGAAAGAGGGATCAGGGATTTCATACCTTATGTGATTTGGGCTATGAAGCTAGGGAAAAATGGGGAGGAGAGGATGAGAAGATGTGGAGACCCGCCTGCGCTTAAGCTCCGGCGGGCGAGGAGTGATTCTTACGTTAACCATAATACCTAACCGATGATTTCTTACGCTGATGATTTAGAATCCAGTATTTTTCTTTACCCCATCAGGGTCTCCCGAAGGGGACCCTGATGTATAAATGGCGAAATGATTTATGCATCCACCTGCTATGCTCATCTTCCAACTACCCGTTGGTCAGAAGACACAACGGGGGTGACGGGGGGCTATTACATATTATCACCACATAGGACTTCTCTTAGAGAGTCCCCGATTGATCTCAACCCTACCATTCATCAGGGTCCCCTTCGGAAGACCCTGCTGAGGTGAAAAGGCAAAATAGTTAATTCATCCACCAGATAAGCTCATCTTCCAACTACCCGTTGGTCATAAAACACAACGGGGGTGACGGGGAGTGTTAAATCTTTTCACCCTATAGTGGTACTCTTCAATAGTCCCCAATGAATTTTCATCCAACCATTCATCAGGGTCCCCTTCGGGAGACCCTGCTGAGGTGAAGATGTGGGTACACGGTAGCCCCGTCGTCCCCCACTGAAATAAAAAAAGAGCGCAAAGGATGTTCACCCTTTGCGCTCTTCCCGTATCCTTCACCTGCCGATGCTAAAGCTAAGGCAGGCAAAGCGTTACATATGCAATGGTTGGGCACCCCTTCTGGTTGGCGTAAAAATCACACCTTGTCTGCCGTAGCTTCAGCGAAGGCAGATTTCCACATGTTCACATTTCCACATTTCCACATGTGCCCTCGCAGCGCAGCGCAGAGGGCCTTACATGTTCCTCCTATACTGCCCACCCACCTCATACAACGCATGCGTGATCTGGCCGAGGGAACAATACTTCACCGTCTCCATCAATTCCGCGAAGAGGTTACCGTTATTGGTAGCCACTGCTTTCAACCGTTTCAAGGCTGCTTCACGCTTTTCATCGTTGCGCTTCCAGAAGGCATGCAGGTTCTGGATCTGCTGCTCCTTCTCTTCCTTCGTGCTCCTGATCACTTCATTGGGAATGGTGGTGGGTGAACCTTTCTTATTGAGGAAGGTATTCACGCCAATGATCGGCAGTTCACCGGTATGCTTCAGCATTTCATAATGCAGGCTTTCTTCCTGGATCTTATTGCGCTGGTACATCCTTTCCATGGCACCCAGTACGCCGCCGCGTTCCGTGATCCTGTCGAACTCAGCCAGTACCGCTTCTTCCACCAGGTCGGTCAACTCTTCAATAAGGAAGGAGCCCTGGATGAAGTTCTCCGTCTTTGCACTGCCCAATTCCCTGTTGATGATCAACTGGATGGCCATGGCCCTGCGAACACTCTCTTCCGTAGGCGTGGTGATCGCTTCATCATAGGCGTTCGTGTGCAGCGAGTTACAGTTATCATAGATCGCATACAAGGCCTGCAGGGTAGTGCGGATATCATTGAAATCGATCTCCTGGGCATGGAGCGACCTGCCCGAGGTCTGGATATGGTATTTCAATTTCTGGCTCCTGTCATTTCCCTTGTATTTCTGCTTCATGGCCTTGGCCCAGATCCTGCGCGCCACACGGCCGATCACACTGTATTCAGGGTCCATGCCATTGCTGAAGAAGAAGCTGAGGTTGGGGGCAAAATCATCGATATGCATACCCCTGCTCAGGTAATATTCCACATAGGTGAAACCGTTGGCCAGGGTGAAGGCCAGCTGCGTAATGGGATTGGCACCCGCTTCCGCAATATGGTAACCACTGATGGAAACACTGTAGAAATTGCGCACTTTCTGCTGGATAAAATATTCCTGCACATCACCCATCAGCTTCAGTGCAAACTCGGTGGAGAAGATACATGTGTTCTGTGCCTGGTCTTCTTTCAGGATATCGGCCTGCACCGTACCACGTACCTGGCTCAGTGCTTCCGCCTTGATCTGCTCATACACTTCCTTCGGCAACACTTCATCACCGCTCAATCCCAGCAAACGCAAACCCAGGCCATTATGTCCTTCCGGCAAACGTTCAGGGGCCGCAGGGTTGTAATACACGGGTTTGGGCAGGTGGGCATATTTTGCCGCCAGCACTTCATTCACCTTATCCCAGTAATTATTGGCCTCGATCCATTTCTCACAGGCCTGGTCAATGGCCGCATTCATGAAGAAGGCCAGCAGCATCGGTGCAGGGCCATTGATGGTCATGCTTACAGAAGTGCGGGGATCACAGAGGTCAAAACCGCTGTAGAGTTTCTTGGCATCATCAACGGTAGCGATGCTTACCCCGCTGTTCCCGATCTTACCATAGATATCCGGGCGATAAGCGGGATCCTCACCGTAAAGGGTAACCGAATCGAAGGCGGTGGAAAGGCGCTTGGCCGGCTGGTCATGCGATACATAATGGAAGCGCTTATTGGTTCTTTCGGGTCCGCCTTCACCGGCAAACATGCGCGTTGGGTCTTCTCCCTGGCGCTTCAACTCGAATACGCCGGCAGTATAGGGAAACTCACCCGGCACATTCTCCTGCAATTGCCAGCGCAGGATATCACCCCAATCCTTGTACCTGGGCAGTACCACTTTCTTGATAGTAGTGCCACTAAGGGAGGTGGTGGTCAGGGGTTGGCGAATCACCTTATCGCGCACCTGGTATTCAAAGAATTCCTTGTTGTATTGTTCAAGCTTCGCCGGCCAGGAGTCGATCAGGGCCTTGCATTCCGGATGCAGTTGCGATTCGAATTTTTGACGCAGGTTCAATAATTCCGGGATATGGCTGGTTTCCTTCTCACCGATCACGCCATTGACCTGGTATAACTTTGAAGCAATGGTACATTGCTCCTTCACCCATAGGTCGTAGTTGCGGTTATTATCGGCTATCTCAGACAGGTAGCGTACCCTCCTGGGCGGGATGATCTGCGATTTGGTAGTGGTATCGCTGGTATGGGCATGCAGTTCGATGGAACCAAACTGTACTCCTGTCTTCTTCTCAATGGTCACCAGCAACTTTTCGAACAGTTCATTCACGCCGCTGTCATTGAACTGGGCGGCAATGGTGCCCACGATCGGCAACTCTTCATCCTTTGCTGTCCAGAGGCCATGGTTGCGCTTGAATTGCTTGCGCACATCATGCAGCGCATCCAGTGCACCACTCTTGTCAAACTTATTGATCGCCACTACATCGGCGTAATCGAGCATATTGATCTTCTCCAACTGTGAGGCTGCACCATATTCGGGGGTCATCACGTAGAGACTAACATCGCAGTAATCAAGAATGGAGGCATCGCTCTGGCCCACTCCTGCACTCTCCAGTATCACCAGGTCGAAGCCGGCAGCCCGGCAAATTTCAATGGCATCCTGCACATAGGCGCTGAGGGCGGTATTATCATCGCGGGTGGCCAGGGAACGCATATAGGCCCTGGGGGAACTGATGCTGTTCATCCTGATGCGGTCGCCCAGTAATGCGCCACCGGTCTTCTTTTTGGAAGGATCCACGGAAACAACAGCAATGGTCTTATCCGTGAAAGTATTCAGGAAGCGACGAACGATCTCATCGGTCACAGAAGATTTACCCGCACCACCTGTACCGGTGATGCCCAGCACAGGCGCTTTGGTGGCAGTTTGCACTTCCCCAGTTTCCAGCTTCAATCCATTCTCGGCATTGGTGATCTTCCTGGCAATGCTGCGCACATCCTTCACCTCACCAAGGGTCATGGGATTCGCATACTGGCCATTGCCATTGAGGGAGAAGTCACATTGCCTGATCACATCCTCGATCATCCCTTCCAATCCCATATGGCGGCCATCATCGGGACTATAGATCCTGGTGATGCCATAATGATGCAGTTCCCTGATCTCTTCGGGCAGGATGGTTCCACCACCGCCGCCAAAGATCTTGATATGCCCGCAGCCATTCTCTTCCAGCAGGTCTTTCATGTATTTGAAGAACTCCACATGCCCACCCTGGTAGCTCGTAATGGCGATACCCTGGGCATCTTCTTCTATGGCAGCTTCCACGATCTCATGCACAGAACGGTTATGGCCCAGGTGGATGATCTCGGCTCCCTTTGACTGCATGATGCGGCGCATAATATTGATCGCAGCATCATGTCCATCGAACAGGGAAGCAGCAGTGATGATACGGACTTTATTGGTCAAAGAATACCCCATAATACAAGCAATTTCAATTGAAGGCCAAAGGTACAACAGCCAACCCAAACACGAACAACTGTTAGTATGGAATCCCTTTCAAGGCTGGGCCAAAGAAGATATATTTACAAAATCATTTATAATAACCTTAACCTACATGTCGCAAAACTTTTTTGAATCCATGCACCGGCAGGGGCTGGTCGGTGAGGAATCAATGGGGAAGGTCCGGCAATTCTACAGCCAGCCCAGGCTCAGGATCCACAATGAACTTCGGCTGTTATTATACCTTGGGGTACTGCTGGTGAGCGGGGGTACCGGAATACTGATCTACAAGAATATCGACACCATCGGGCACCTGGCCATCATTGGGCTGGTTGGACTGGCATCGCTGGGCTGTTTTGGCTACAGTTTCAAACATGCCCCGCCCTTTCAGTGGCAAAAGACCGAATCACCCAGTGTGCTTTTTGACTACCTCCTGCTACTGGGCTGCCTCCTGCTGCTCATATTCTTCGGCTACTTGCAATACCAGTACCAGGTATTTGGCACCCGGTGGGGATTGGCCAGTTTCATCCCCATGTGCCTGCTCTTCCTGGCAGCCTATTATTTCGATCACCAGGGGGTACTCAGCATGGCCATTACAAATATGGCTGCCTGGCTGGGCATTACGGTTAACCGGGCAACAGCATATGGGATCACTGAGCTGAACGACAACAGGACCATCCTAACGGCAACGCTCATGGGCATATCACTGATCGTGGTGGCCCACGTATTGGCAACCCGGAAATACAAGCCCCATTTCTCCCCTACCTATCACCAGTTTGGGACACATATCAGTTATATCGCCCTGCTCGCGGGCCTTTTCCACTTCGACAGGATCTACCTGCTGTGGATGTTGGGCTTGCTGGCCCTGGGCGCCTATCATTATTTCAAGGCCTTCCGCGAAGGCTCCTTCTACTACCTGGTGGTCACCGTACTCTATCTGTACATTGGCGTCAGCTATGTGGTGTCCGCTAAAATATTGGGCAGCCTGTCGAACGATGTCGGACTGATCTATGCCAACCTCTTCTATTACCTGGGCTCGGCCGCACTCCTTTCAGGTTTGCTCATAAAGCTCAACAAGAAAATGAAACAACATGATCGCCTATCCAGTCAATGATTGCCAAAACCTATTGGTCAGGGAAATGGTGGACAATGCCGTAAAGCAGGAACTGGTCAAGCCATTGGAGGCGGCCAATATCAAATTGCGGTATCCCGTAAGGCTCTACACACCCAACGTTTTTATCCGCGTCGGACTGGCTATCCTGACCGTGGTGATCGTGAGTGCAGCTTTTGGATTGATGGGAATGCTAATGGGGTTTGACAGCTTGGGGAAGGCTTTCCCTTTCATATTATCGCTCCTCAGTTATCTAGGACTGGAATGGCTGATCAGGAACAAATACCATTTCAAGTCGGGTGCCGATGATATGCTGTTGTATATGGGATTGTCCTACCTGCTGCTATTCTTCAGCATCACCTTCGGGTTTGAAAGCTCCCAGGCACAATTCCTTACTGGTATCCTTTCCTTCCTGGTATTTTCGGTTGCAGCCTACCGTTACCTCGACAGGCTTTGTGCGGTGGCCGCATTACTGGGACTATTGTATAGCCTGGGAATGCTTCACCTCGTAATCATGCCGGCCCTTCGCAACTTCCTGCCCTGGACAGTAGCGCTGGTCTTTGCGGCAATATTCTTCCTGGCAAGGAAACTCAGGGGGAGCAAGCATTCCCTGTTGCACCAGGACGTATTGTACTGGACTGAAGCAGCAGCTGCACTGATCGCCTATGCCGCACTGCATTACTTCTTGGTGGAAAGGCTCAGTTTAATGCTTAACACTGTTAATGGAGCGAACAGTCTTGATGAGCATGCAGTGCTTCCCTTGGGCTGCTTGTATTGGGCATGGGCCGGGATCATTCCTTTTCTTTTCCTTTATTTCGGGATAAAGCAACACGACAGGCTCCTGATCCGGTTAGGGATACTGACCCTGGTTGTGCTACCGATCGCCATCAGGTATTATTACCAGATGTTTTTACCCGAGGTGGCGATGCTGGTGTATGGCACCTTACTCATTGCCATCACCTATTTCATCATCCGTTACCTGAGGCAGCACAAGACTGCATTCACCTATGAACCGGGTGGGGACCAGGCCGACCTGCTCCAGGCAGAGAACCTGCTCATCGCAGCCGGATTTGCCGGAACAGGGCAAACCGCCGCACCAGATACCCGGTTTGGGGGAGGCCAGTTTGGCGGTGGTGGCGCCGGTGGGGAATACTGATTTCCGGCATTTCCGGTTTGGCCATATGGATATTATCCTTACATTTAGATGTTGAAAAAACTAGCTGCCATACTTGTAATGGCCCTCTTCCTGTTCAACTGGGCAGGGTACCGGGTATATTTCTCCTATGTGGAGAAACAGGTGAATGCCCGTATGGAAGCGGATTTCAACAACGACAACTACGATGAGCAGGACCTCATCACCATCAAACTCCCGGTTTCCCAACTCCCCTATTATACCAACTCCCCCATCTTCGAAAGGGTGGATGGCGAGGTTTCGATCGGGGATATGCATTACAAATATGTCAAGCGCAGGATCTACAATGATTCATTGGAAGTGCTTGCCTTGCCGAACCCTGTAGCGAAGCACATCACCAATGCAAGGGATGAATTCTTCAAGATGGTCAATGACCTGCAGCAGGCCAGCTCTTCCGGCAAGACCAAGGCCCCGAAAGCCAACCTGCAATTCAAGAACCTGTTATCAGACTACTACGTTGACAATGAAATAAAGCTTCCTTCACCAGCAGTGCAAGAGCTTACTGCTGCATTTCCTTCCATGGATATTCAGTTGAAGGACATCAGGCTCCGCACGCCTGAACAGCCTCCCGACCAGGCATGATCTTTCCTTTACACAAAAATTGACCGGATCAATGCTGCATGGGAAAGGACGAACCTTTCCTGATTCGCTTATTTCATTATTTATCGCAAACAAACATGTTATCACGCATATTGAAAACTGCGTGCGGCCTGCTGGCATTCAGCCTTAGCTTTATGTCGCTGCACGCGCAAACGCCAACTGACGGCTTCACGATGAGCAAGGGAGAGCTTTGCCTCGTAGGTGCTTACGCACAGAGTTCATGGAAAGAGTATTGGGAAGGAACCCGCCTGAGGGAGAACCTGAATATCGGGACCTTCACTTCCAAAAGGATAATGCCCATGGCCGGCTATGGCATTACCGACCGATGGAATGTATTTGCAGGCTTGCCTTATATCAGCAACAGTTCCGATGCCGGGACCATGATGCCGAAAGAAGGCTGGCAGGACATATCCCTCGATGTCAAGTTCAAGGCTTTCGACAACAAGAACAAGAAACTCCGGCTGATGACCTTTTTCACAGCCGGCGGTTCCACACCTGTCAGCAATTATGTGCCCGACTTCCTTCCCTATTCAATTGGATTAGGCGCCACAACGGCTAAACTGGGCGTAGTAGAGCAGGTAGAACACCAATCAGGTCTTTTTGCCACCCTTTATACAGGTTACCAGATGCGCAGCAAGATCGATGTGGAGCGCAGTTCCTATTATACCGACAGGCAGTATTACAGCAAGGAAATGGCGGTGCCCGATGTATGGGAAGGAAGTGTGCGCATTGGCTACAACAAAAAGCTGGGAAGGATCCATGCCGCATACAACTGGAACATCAGCACCAGCGGTACGGATATGAGGCGCAATGATATGCCTTATCCGGGAAACAAGATGGACGCCCAAACCATTTCAATCGGTGGCCTGCTCTGGATACCCCCCGTAAAAGGCCTTGCCGTGCATGCCATGGCAGACCAGGTGATCGCAGGCAGGAACATGGGTAAGGCCTTTACCTGGATGGCCGGACTGCAGTATGTTTTCAAACCTTTCCAAAAAAAGCAAAAAGACAATGAGACCAAGCAACAATAAGCTATTCGCACTGTTGGCCGGCGCCGGTATTTTTATGGCAGCCTGCTCCAAGAATGTAGAAGAAAGGGTAACACCTACCTTTGAACCCACCACCACAGAATCCAATGGCGGCAACTGGAAGACACTGCTGATCGGCAATCCCGAAAGCATTGCCATTCCTGCACCCGCAGACATCAATAGCAATGCCTACCAACAGGAACTGGCCGATATCAAGGCAGCCCAGGCATCCTTATCCGACGAAGAGAAAGAGCTGATCAACCAATGGAAAGGCAGCGGACTCATCAAATGGAATGAGGTGGCAAGGGAAATGGTAGCAGCTTACAACCTTCCTCCTGAAGCCAACCCGGACGGCACCTACCCCGTTCCCAGTGCTACTAACCCTGGCGCCTACCCGAAGTTTCCTTTTGCCAATCCTCCCTATGCCTCAAGGGCCTATGCTTACCTCCACGTTGCCCTATATGATGCACTGGTTACCTGCTGGAAATACAAGTTCCAGTACAACAGGAAATCACCCAGTGTAAACGACAACAGCATCAAGGCACTGGAAACCGTGCAGCAGGACCTGCCCTCCTATCCGTCAGAGGACGGCGTGATCAGCCAGGTAGCCTACCGCATGCTGAAAGTGATGTTCCCTAATGATACCCTGAAATTTGAGCAGCTGCGCGACAACCAGCAGCAAGCCAAAATATTATCCGGCGTGGCAAGTCCTTCTGACGTGGCTGCCGGAGAAGCCATTGCCAATGCAGTGGCCGACAAAGTACTGGCCCGTTACCGTACCGATGGCATGGGGCAGGCAGTGGGTAACCCAACCCTTTGGGCACAACTGGAAGTGGATGCTGTTGCCCATGGCACATCAACCCCATGGAAGAGCATGGAAACCCCAGCCCGTCCACCCATGTTGCCTTTCTTTGGCAATGTAAAGCAGTGGCTTATCAGCACCGCACAACGCGACTCCCTCCGTCCGCCACCACCACCAGCCATCGGCTCACCTGAGTACCAGAAAGCACTGGACGAAGTGTTGCATTACAGCAAGAACCAAACCAGTGAAACCTGGCGCATTAACCAGTTCTGGGCCGATGGGGCGGGTACCTATACCCCACCCGGTCACTGGAACGAGATCGCCTGTAATTCCATTGCGGCCAACCAGTTCAGTGAACTAAGGGCTGCCAGGGCTTTAGCCTTGATGAATATGGCCATCCAGGATGCCGGCATCAGCTGCTGGGATGCAAAGACCTATTATTTCTATCCAAGGCCTTCCCAAATGAACACAGCCATCAAAACAATTGGCCTTCCCAATTTCCCCTCATACACCTCAGGGCACTCAACCTTCTCCGGTGCAGCTGCCACGGTTCTAGGCTATGTCTTTCCGGGGGAAAAAGCGAAGTTTGAGGCGATGGCCCAGGAGGCTAGTCTTTCCAGGATCTATGGCGCCATTCACTATCGTTTCGATTGTGAAGCAGGCCTGAAATGCGGCAATGCCATTGGATCTTTTGCAGTGAAGCTTGGACAAAATGATGGTGCAAACTAATTGATAGAAATAACCCAATATGCGAATAGTTTTTGTATTACTGGTTTCATTAGTAGTGTTAGGTTCCTGCCAACAAAAAGGCGACTACAAGAAAGGCATACATGACCCGATCCTTTTTGCCAGGACCGTTAAGAAGCTGAACAATGTGGTGCTGGAGAACAACTTCCCACCCATGATCGCCAGCCGTAACTATGTCTATGCATCCATTGCAGCCTATGAAGTAGTGGCAGCGGGTGCCCCCCGGCAGTTTGAAAGCCTTGCCGGCCAGATCAGCCATATGCCGGCAATGCCAAAACCGACCGATACGGCCAATATTGATTTCCCAATGGCTGCTATGTTGGCCTTCACCAAGGTGGGCAATGCCGTAACCTTCCCTGAAGGCAGCCTGATGGGCTATTACGAAGAATTGCTGAATATGGCTGATAGCCTGGGGATGCCTTCCGCTATCCAGGAGGGAAGCAAGGCCTATGCAGACACCGTGGCAGCTGCCATTATGAAATGGTCCAAAGGCGATAACTACGCCCAAACCAGGTCAGCTACCCGTTACACGGTAACCTCCGAAGATGGAAGATGGGTACCCACTCCGCCGATGTATGCACAGGCTGTGGAGCCCCATTGGATGGAGATCAGGACCATGGTGCTGGACAGCGCTTCCTCCTGTAAGGCAGCTATGCCTCCGGCTTTTAATATCAGCGACAAGAACAGCGCTTTTTACAAGGCCATGATGGAAGTGAAGCAGGTGGGGGATAGCCTGACAGAAGAACAAAAGCATATCGCGGACTTTTGGGATGACAATCCATTCAAGTTGAACGTCAGCGGACATGTGATGTTCGCAACCAAAAAGTTCTCCCCTCCCGGCCACTGGATGAATATTGTAGGCATCGCAGCGAAGAAATCCGGAGCAGATTTCAATACTACCGTTGCCGCATATACGAAAACAGCCATTGCATCATTTGATGCTTTCATCAGTTGCTGGGAAGGGAAATACACCTACAATTATATCAGGCCCGAAACAGTGATCAACAAATACGTATCACCCGATTGGAGGCCCTATATCCAGACGCCTCCGTTCCCCTCCTTCCCCAGTGGCCATGCCACGGTATCCGCCGCGGTGGCGGAAGCTATGACCAGCATGTTTGGGGATAACCTCCGCTTCACGGACACGTCGCTGCTGGAGTTCGGCATTGCCAACAGGGAGATCACTTCTTTCCGCAATGCCGCTAAAGAAGCAGCTATGTCAAGACTTTACGGCGGTATCCACTTCCGGTTCGACAACGATCTGGGCGCGGAATCTGGAAAAAAGATCGGGGAACTGATCGTCAACAGGCTGAAGATGAAAAAATGAGCCATTGACGGGCAACAAACCAGGCATTGAGCAGTCACTATAGGTTTTACTTGTCGTTTGTTTTTAGTCGGTTTATTGACCAGGGCTGAACCACAAAAGGTTCAGCCCTTTTTAATTACCTGTTTAACACCCATCTTTGTAAACATCAATCATAAAAATGCGCTTCACATTTCTCCTCTTACTCACCCTGGCAGGAAACAGGCTCCTGGCCCAGCAAACAAATACAGAATTCCCTGCCACCTGGACCGGAAAATGGAAAGGCACCATGACCTGGTACCAGGGTACGGCCAAACGCCAGGATGTACCCATGGAGCTACATATCCTCCCAACCGACAGTGCCGACCAATTCACCTGGCGGCTCATCTACGGCACCAACCAGTCAGATTACAGACCCTATATCCTGAAGCCTTACGATAAAACAAAAGGCCATTGGCTGATCGATGAAAAGAACAGCATCGTAATGGACCAGTTCCTCATCGGGAACAAGTTTTGCGGCAGCTTTACCGTCAGCGGCAATACCATCATGAACAATTATTGGCTGGAAGGCGATAGCCTTATGGTGGAATTCTACAACATCCAGGAGAAACCCATTGCCATCACTGGCGGCGGCGATACTACCATTCCCAAAGTAAAAAGCTACGGGGTACGCAGTTACCAAAAAGCGGTATTGAAGCGGTATTGATCAAAATGCTGTAATTCTCCCCATCAGAGATTGGGCCACGAAGGCTCGAAGGCACTAAGTTACACTAAGGCGTCTTTGTGTTCCTTTGAGCCTTCGAGCCTTCGTGGCCCCACTTCCACCCCATCAGGATCCTCTTCTAAACAGACAGAATGAATTTTTCACCCCATCAGAGTCTCCCGAAGGTCCTACCGTGTACCTGCATCTTAAGGTGCTATTTCCTCGTTTGGAAGGTGAAGCAATTAAACAATAGCTATTGCCCTGAACAATGGTTGGCGTTTTGAGACCCGGAGGGTCTCTTTGTTTGTAGCATAGCATCGATTATCGGTTAGGCTCCACGAGCCCCGTAGGGCGCTCTTTATTTGTATTCAATCACCCTGCTGTCGCTACAAATAAACAGCACCCTACGGGGCTGGATCACATCACTACCACCTTGCTGCAAAGAAGCAGCCCCGCTGGGGCTGGGCAGCATCACTATCCCGTCTACCCTTTAGCAGACCGCGCTGAGGTGTTAAGTAAGTGAAAAGATGTGGGTAGACGGTAGCTCCCGAAGGGAACCCTGATGTGCAAAAGGAAGGAAGTCCATCGGGAACCTCTTCGTGGGAGACCACGCTGGGATACAAGGTCAAAGGACACGGGGCTTTAATCCCCTTAAACCCATATCCACAACTTTTTCTTTTTTAAGGGGCTCCCAAAAACCATTAGGATAAGTATCTACCCATTCAAAACTTTTATTGGTACTAAAGGATGCCTCGATCACAATGTCTTTGGTTTCCTTGCCGGTGATCACCAGCTTGCCGGGTTCAAATGCCGCTGTTACCACACAGGAACCCTGTGGAATGGGGGATGTCTGGAATAATGGGTTAACAACGGTTGTGCTTCCTTCCGGGGCCTCTCCGGAAGAAGTTATGGGTTGCGGGATGCCTAATGATGAAAAATCTGCTTCGAAACCCCAGAAACCTTGTTTCCTGTTTCCATTAACGCTGATCACCCCATTCTTCACCTTAAAGCTTTCAATATAGTTGTTGAATCCTACGAAACTGGCCAGTGTACCGGTAAAAGTCCGGTTGATGGAAACCCCACTAACTGTTGTGTCTAAGCGAAATGGGAGTTCAAAGTTCTGGTAGGCAAGGGATATTCGCAGCCATTCATAAGTGCCAGGGGGTACTTGCTTCAAAGGAATGCTAAAGAAAATTTCCCCATCCCCTGCAAAAACCGATTGCTTAAAATCAATGGCATTGCTGCCACCTGCCGTTGTTTCAGGTGCATGGTAAACAACCGCCCCGGTCCCCAACAGCGTAAAAGCAGAGGGTGCCAGTTCTATGTAATGAGCGCTCATTTTATTCATTCTAGGGCTAAGCGCTGCATTCCCGGGAGGAATGACGGAGGGTTGGCCAATGTTGTTCAGCCGGACCTGGGTGGAATCAAACCTATACCTGAAAACAAGGCTGGGAACCTCACCAACCATGCAACAATCCTTCCCCTCCTTACTACAGGCACCAAGCACAAACATTAAAAGAATCATCAATACAAAGTTTTTCTGGCGATTCATGTCAGCCTCTTTATTGTTCCAACGTAAAAGGGTAAGCAAATAGTATAAGCAATTCAGCCCATTTTCTCTTTAATACCCAAGCTGGCGAAGCCCCTCCCTTTGTGTCCCCAAACCGCAATATATTTGCGCTTCAAATCCAGCATATGCGTTTCCTGATCGGACTTTCTATAGTGCTTCTTGGCCTAACCGCCTGTTCACCCAATAATGTCAAGGAAGATAAAAGTCTTGAACAGTTCTTCACCGACAACAAGGTAACCGGTGTGTTCGGCCTCTTTGACAATGGCCAGGGCAACTTCACCATTAGCGACAAGAAGCGATTCAGGGACAGCGCCTACCTGCCGGCATCCACCTTCAAGATCGTCAATTCCCTGATCGGCATTGAAACCGGCCGGGTAAAGGATGATAGTACCGTCATTCCCTGGGATGGGAAGGTTCGTTCCATTGAGAACTGGAACCAGGACCTGAGCATGTACCGGGCCTTCCGTTACTCAGCCGTTCCCTGGTTCCAGGAATTAGCCCGAAGGATCGGTAAGGATACCATGCAGCGCTGGCTGGATACCCTTGGCTATGCGAGCCGCTATGGAAGGGCCACCATCAATAAGATCGATACCTTCTGGCTGGACAATAGCATCAAGATAACTCCCGATGAGCAATTAGGGTTGGTCAAGAAACTCTATTTCGACCAGTTACCCTTCCAGCGCAGGACACATGAGATCGTGCGCAGGATGATGCTGTTCGAGGACAATGCCAACTACAAGCTCAGCTATAAAACCGGCTGGGGAAAGAACGAGAGAGCCGAAAACACTGCCTGGATCATCGGCTGGATCGAGGAAAACAAGCACCCCTATTTCTTTGTCCTGCAGGTTAGCTCAAAAGACCCTGACGCCAAAATGGATGTTATCCGCATGAATATCCTGAAAGGCATCCTGAAGCAAATGGGCTTCATGGAAGGAAAGAAGTAATGGGCATGAAGACGGCGTTGCAATAACAAGGTTCCCACCCGTATAAAGAAAACAGTTAGTTCCCTTCGCGGCATGATGGAATGCCAGGTCCATCAATGGGAGCGGTTGAGCACTAGGATTGTACCTTGAAGCCGTTTACCGTCCAAAAAACATTGGCTTCATTTTTGCCTTTCTCCCGTTATATTGCAAAAAAGCCATCCTTGTTTCGATTTGAACATATCTACTTCCTGCCCGCGCTTGGCCTGGTGGCCATCCTGGCAGGACTCTTTATCTACCTCAACAGTTGGAAAAAAAAGACCGCTGCCAGGATCGGCGAACCGGAATTGGTAAAAGCCATTACAGCCAATTTCTCACCGGCAAAATTCAGGCTAAAGGTCATACTGGCCCTGGTTGCCCTTGCCATGATGGTGATAGCCATTGCCAACCCACAAACCAGGGGCAAGCAGGAAAACATCAGGAAGCAGGGCCTGGATGTCATGATCCTGATGGACGTGAGCAAGAGCATGCTGGCCCAGGACGTGAAACCTAACCGCCTGGAAAAATCCCGCCAACTGGTCAGCAAACTGATCGACGAACTCAAGGATAACCGTGTAGGATTGATCTGGTTTGCCGGAAGATCCTACATGCAGATGCCATTAACGGCCGACCTCGCAGCAGCACATATGTACTTGCAGAATGCAGGTCCTGATGCCGTTCCCACACAGGGAACCGTTATCGCAGAAGCACTGAAGATGGCCGGCACCGCCTTCAATGCAAAGGAAAAGAAATACAAGGCCATCGTACTGATATCAGACGGGGAAGACCATGACCCGGAAGCCCAGAAGGTTGCCCGCAGCCTGGTAGAAGCGGGAGTCATGATCAATACAGTGGGGGTAGGATCACCCGAAGGCAGCACCATCTTCGATCCTGAGACCAATGATACCAAAAAGGATGCCCAGGGCAGGACCGTTGTCAGCAAATTGAATGAACAGGAACTGAGGAACCTGGCCAGCACCGGCAATGGCGTCTATGTTTTCCTGCAGGACCCTGCCGCGGCAGCCAATACCATCCGCAAGCAATTGGGAACAGTTGAACAAAAGACCCTGGAGGATAGTTCCTTCATCCAATACGAAACCTATTTCTATATCTTCCTGGCCCTGGCCTTACTGGCCCTTTTGGCTGAACCATTCATTGCCGACCGTAAAACACCCGCCCTATGAGAGCCTGCTTATGTTTCCTGGTCCTTTCCTGTTGCAGTGGTACCATTTCCTTTGCGCAGCAAGGCAATGCTGAACTGATCGAAGGCAATAAATTCTACCGGGAAGGCCAATACGAAAAAGCCATCGGGTCCTATAAGAAAGCGGCAGAAAAATCCCCCAATGATCCCAGGGTCATTTACAATAGCGCCAATGCCTTGCAAAAAAAGGGTGATGCAAATGCAGCCCTGGAAGGCTACCAGCAATTGATCGCAGCTAACAAGGACAAGTCGGTGACCCAGCAAGCATGGTACAACAAAGGGGTTGTGCACCAGCAGAACAAACAGTTGGAGGAAAGCATTGCAGCCTGGAAAGAAGCCCTTAAACTGGATCCCGAAGACAAGGAGGCTCGTGAGAACCTCCAGAAAGCACTGAGGGAAAAGAAAGAGCAGGAACAAAAAAAGCAGGACCAGCAACAGCAGCAGAAGGAACAGAAACAACAAAAACAACCTGAGCCACCACCAAGTAAGCTGAACCAGAAACAGGTAGAGCAATTATTGAAAGCATTGGAGCAGAAAGAAAAGGATGTCCAGAAAAAAATGCAACAAAAGAACGCTTCCCCCAGGCAACCGGAAAAAGACTGGTAATCCATACTCTATCTGCAGAAGGACGTCTGTCATACCCTTCATTCATATGCAAAATAATTCCAATACCTACCAGCAATGGCAGTTATTGCCAGTTGGAATAAGGCCATTCAAACATCCTCCTGCTTTCTTTGTTAATTTGCAGCCTTGAGTCCTAAAAATCAAGCACCCCTTATGCAGGCTTATTGCGAATCGTTGACCAGCTATAAAAGACTGATCACCAAAGAAGTTAAGATCGGCGACCTGTTGCTGGGAAATGGTCACCCCATCAGGGTCCAGACCATGACCACCACCGACACGATGGATACCATTGCCACCGTAGAGCAGACCATCCGTTGTATTGAAGCCGGTGCTGAACTGGTGCGCATTACAGCCCCCAGTAAAAAAGAAGCCGAGAACCTCCTCAATATTCGCAATGAACTCAAGAAGCGTGGTTATGCTGTCCCACTCGTTGCAGATATCCACTTCACGCCCAATGCCGCCGAAATTGCGGCCAGGATCGTGGAGAAAGTGAGGGTGAACCCCGGCAACTATGTTGACAAGAAGAAGTTTGAACAGATCGAATACACCGACGCCGAATATGCGGAGGAAATAGAACGTATCCGCGAAAGGTTTACCCCGCTGGTAAAGATCTGCAAGGAATACGGAACGGCCATGCGCATTGGCACCAACCACGGCTCCCTGAGCGACAGGATCATGAGTCGCTATGGCGACACCCCCATGGGAATGGTGGAAAGCGCCATGGAGTTCCTGCGCATCGCCAGGCTAGAGAGCTACCACAATATCGTCCTGAGTATGAAGGCCAGCAACCCACAGGTAATGGTGCAGGCCTACCGGTTGCTGATCCAGCAAATGGACCAGGAATTTGGAGAATGCTACCCCTTGCACCTCGGTGTTACTGAGGCCGGCGACGGTGAAGATGGAAGGATCAAGTCTGCCATCGGTATTGGCTCGTTGCTGGAAGACGGTATTGGCGATACCATACGGGTATCCCTAACCGAAGATCCCGAATTCGAGATCCCGGTATGCCGTGACCTGGTGAAGCGCTATGCCAACCAACCCGCAGCCCAACCTGAAAAAGAGCCCAGCAGGGTTCCGGCAATAGATGCAGGCAAGCTGCCTTATTCCCCCTTCACCTATCAAAGAAGGGAAAGCATGGCCATTAAGAACATTGGTGGCAAACAGGTACCGGTCGTGATCGCAGACCTTAGCAGGATCGATTCCATCACCCCCCATCACCTGGAGAGTATCGGCTACCATTACGATGAAGCCACTGACAAGTGGAGCATCGGTGATGCCGCTGCAGATTATATTTTCACCGGACACCAGACACTCAACTTCTCCTTACCGGGCACCCTGGGCGTCATCTGTTACCCTGAAACATGGGAACAAGCCATGACCGGCAAAACACCTTCATCAGGCCAATACTATCCCATCTTCCAGGATAGCGGGTATTGCAATGCCAGTATCAAGGATGAAGCACTCAACTTTGTGATGGTAGATTGCTACAATGATGACACCCCTTTCAATGACACTCCCTACCTGGACAAGCTGGCCAATGACCCTGCGGTTGTGCTTTGCCTGAGCAGTACCAACCAGAATGCGATGCAATCCGTTCGGCGCATGTTCATGGAACTGCAGGCCAGGAAGATCAATAACCCGGTTGTATTGATGACGGATAGCAATCACCATACACCCGATGAGCACCTGATCCATTTCGCAACGGAGACCGGCTCCCTGCTACTGGATGGTTTTGGCGATGGCATATGCCTGGGATATTCCTCAAAGGCAACCATGGATACCATCAAAGTGAGCGGACGTACTTACCTGGAAGTAAAGGACATCTACCAGTTCACCAACAATACGGCATTCTCCATCCTGCAGGCCACACGTACGAGGATATCAAAGACAGAATATATTTCCTGCCCGAGTTGCGGCAGGACGCTTTTCGACCTGCAGGAGACCACTGCAAGGATCCGCGCCGTGACCAACCACCTGAAAGGGGTGAAGATCGCCATCATGGGCTGCATCGTGAATGGACCAGGGGAAATGGCCGATGCGGACTTCGGCTATGTAGGCAGCGGCCCGGGCAAGATCACCCTTTACAAAGGAAAGGAGATCGTCAAACGAAATGTGGAAAGTGAAGTAGCAGTAGAGGAACTGATCAACCTGCTCAAGGAAAATGGGGCATGGGCAGAACGCTAAACCTGCATAAAACTATGGCTACAATAAAATAAAAAAGGATGGGGAGCACCCATCCTTTTTTATGCGCTATCACGCCAATGCCTGGTGGGATTATTGCCGCTTGGGGGTATATTTACCAGAATAAAGCAGAACCCTAGTCACTATGTCATTTTCCATTACCACCTCCGAACGCAAAGGCATCCACCTTATCCAACTTCATAACGAAAAGGAAGCTGTTACAGCTGCCATTGCCATTGACCATGGCGCCATGTTGGATGCATTGACCGTATCATGGCATGGCCAATCAATGAATATCATCGATAACTATGAAGATAGTGCAGCCATTGCCCAAACCCTGTCACTGAGCTACAAGAGCAGTAAGATGTCGCCTTTTGCCTGCAGGATCCCCAATGGACAATACACCTGGAAGGGACAGTTATTTGAGTTCCAGAACAAATTCATTGACGGCAGCGCCATTCACGGGTTGTTATTCAATAAACCATTCCAGGTAAAGGAGACCACAGTAACCGATTACCATTGCTCTGTATTGATGGAATACGAATACCATGCAGATGATCCCGGTTATCCCTTCCATTATAGCTGCAACATACGTTATACCCTTTTCCCCAACAGGACCCTTCAATTGCAGACAACAGTTACCAACCTTGACCAACAGGACCTTCCGATGGCTGATGGCTGGCATCCCTATTTTACGCTTGGCGATACTGTAGACGATTACCTCTTGCAGTTCCCTAGTGAAGGCATGGTGGAGTTTGATGAAAAACTCATTCCAACAGGCCGCATCCTTGACTATGACCGATTCAATGACCTGGCCAAATTCGGTGATACCAAACTGGACAATTGCTTCCTGTTGCAGGAGGGACAATATGCTAACGCCTGCCAACTCGTGAATCCTAAGAATGGATTGCATCTGACTATTTCCACTGACGAAAACTATCCTTATCTCCAGATCTATACCCCTGACCACAGGAAAAGTATAGCCCTGGAAAATCTCTCCGGCGCACCCGATTGTTTCAACAATAAAATGGGCCTTGTTTTATTGCAGCCTGGAACATCCAAACAATTTACCACACATTATAGGGTAGATATCAAAGGGAACGCTTAACTTGACAAGACTACAATTGCGATTATGAAACACCTGAAGATTTTTATCGGGGCGCTGGTGGCCCTGTTCTTTGTCTCCTGCCTGGAGATCAGTGAAGAAGTGGAACTGAAACCTGATGGTTCCGGACAGATCACTGTCGACACTGACATGAGCAAGATGATAGAAATGTTGAAATCATTCGCCTCTGAAGAAGACCTGAAAAAAGAAGGAATGGAAAAATCCATGGACACTACCATCATGATGAGGTCCTACCTGGATACGGCAAGCGATGTAAGCCCTGAAACAAAGGAACTGATGCGCGATGGGGTACTGAACATGAAAATGAACATGCAGGAGAATATCTTTAAGTTGAACATGAAAGTTCCATTTAAAAATGCCGCGCAGGTGAATAAGCTCATGGAGGCCATGAACCAGAACAATTTCATGAATAACGCATTCAAGGGACTTGGTGGCGGTGCGAATGGCCAGGGTGGAGGGGAAAGCTCCGGGATCGACAAACTTGGAAGCGTGTACGATGTTAAGCTTACAGACAGCAGGTACAGCCGTACCCTCAATAAAGCGCGTTACGATAGCCTGATGGCTGATCCCAAACTGGCCGAGGTAAAAGGTATGCTGGGCATGATGGATGAGATGATGTATACGCTTACGGTGAAAACCCCCAGGCCGGTAAAATCTGTCAGCAACCCTAAGGCTGTCATTGCCGACAATAAAAGATCAGTAACGCTGAAAGGGGGATTGATGCAAGCTATTGACAGTCCCCAGAACCTTGAATTGGTTATCGAATATTGATCCATATGAAAGTAAAAGGCTGGCTCTATCTTTTTGGGATTACCCTGGTCGTTCATCTTGTAGCCATAGCAACCGATAGCACACTGGTTCGGTTCATAACCAAACCACTGCTCCTGGCATTCCTGATGGCTTATTTCATAGCTGCCAACAAGCAGTCTCCCCTGCTGAGGAACTGGGTCCTTTTAGGCCTCTTCTTTTCCTGGCTGGGCGATATCTTTTTGATGAACGAAGGGGATAAATTCTTTCTGGCCGGCCTTTCTTCTTTTCTCATCGCTCATATCCTCTACATCATTTTCTTTCTTCGGGTGCGCAAGCAGGTTAGTCCTGCGAAGCCATGGAATATCATTGTATTGGTGGCGCTCAGCCTCTATGTAGGCATCTTCTATTTCTTCCTGGCCAAAGGACTCAATGAATCCATGAAGGTACCGGTCTTCGTCTATGCGCTCACGATAGCCACCATGCTGGCTTGCAGCCTTCATGCATTTGGCAGGGACTGGAACAAAACGGCCTTGTATTGCGGACTAGGCGCAGCATTGTTCGTATTATCAGACAGTGTCCTGGCCATCAACCAATTCCTAACGCCATTCAAAGGTGCCGGCCTGGCCATCATGGCCAGTTATGCCCTGGCCCAGTATTTTATCGCCACAGGTACAACACAATGGCTCACTACCGGGCATAAGCCCTAATTTTGCTGACTTATTGCAGCACATGATACAAACCGACTTTCTGGTGATCGGTTCGGGTGTAGCCGGACTGACCTATGCCGTGAAAATGGCCGAAAGGTTCCCTGACAGGAAGATCATTGTCGTGACCAAGGCCACAGCAGATGAAACCAATACCAAATACGCCCAGGGTGGTATCGCGGGTGTAACCAATTTCGAGACGGACAGTTTCGAAAAGCATATCAACGATACGCTCATTGCCGGTGATGGACTTTGCAATGACCAGGTGGTGGAGATCGTAGTGAAGGAGGGTGTGGACAGGATCAGCGAACTCATCCAATGGGGCGCTCAGTTCGATAAGGATGGCCAGGGTGAATATGCCTTAGGCAAGGAAGGCGGACACAGCGAATACCGCATCCTGCACCATAAGGACGTAACCGGCCAGGAGATCGAAAGAGCGCTCATCGCCAAAGTGCAGCAATTTCCCAATATTGAGTTCATCAAGCATTGGTTTGTGCTGGATCTCATCACCCAGCACCACCTGGGTTACCTGGTGACCAAATCAACTCCCGACATCCAGTGTTATGGGGTGTATGCCCTGAATACAGAAACCAACCAGATCGAAAAGATCCTTGCCAAAGTAACCCTGTTGGCTACAGGGGGCAATGGCCAGATCTATCGCACCACCACCAATCCATCCATTGCTACAGGTGATGGGGTGGCCATGGTATACAGGGCAAAGGGAAGGATCGAGAACATGGAGTTCATCCAGTTCCATCCGACAGCCTTGTATGAGCCCGGTACAGGTGGCCAGGCCTTCCTGATCACGGAGGCTGTAAGGGGTGATGGCGGCATCCTCCGGAACAAGTTCGGCGAAGCCTTTATGGAGCGCTATGATGAACGCAAGGACCTTGCCCCCCGTGATATTGTGGCCAGGGCAATTGACAGTGAGATGAAGATCACGGGTACAGAATATGTGTACCTCGACTGCAGGCATATGGGCAAGGAAAAGTTCATCCATCATTTCCCTAACATCTACGAAAAATGCCTGTCGATAGGTATCGACATTACCCAGCACATGATACCGGTGGCACCAGCGGCCCACTACAGCTGTGGCGGGGTGAAGACCGATGAATGGGGAAGGACCAGTATCCTTAACCTTTATGCCGCGGGCGAATGCGCATCCACCGGTTTACATGGCGCCAACCGATTAGCCTCCAATTCATTGCTGGAAGCCATGGTCTTTGGCCACCGTGCCTACCAGGATGCCATGGAAAAGGTGGACAGGATCTCCATTCCTGCCAATATCCCGGATTGGAATGCAGCCGGCACCACACAACCCAGGGAAATGATCCTGATCACCCAAAGCCTGAAGGAACTGCAATTGCTGATGAGTGACTATGTAGGTATTGTCCGCACGGATGTCCGCCTGGGCAGGGCCATGAAAAGGCTAGACCTGCTTTGGGAAGAAACAGAAGAACTCTACCACAAGAGTACTGTATCGCCCCAGCTTTGCGAGTTGCGCAATATGATCACAGTAGCTTACCTGGTAGTGAAGGGCGCCCAGTTCCGCAAGGAAAGCAGGGGACTTCATTTTAACACGGATTACCCGGGCAAGAGCGAGTTGATACAAAACATTGTATTATAGGACCAGGGAAAAGGGGTGTTTTTCTCCCACCCCTTTTATTGGAAATACCATTGTCCCCATCATACATTTGCTGAAGAACCGAAGAATATGTACTACCTCATTTACGGCTTCCTTTACCTGCTTTCCCTGCTCCCCATGTGGGCGCTTTACTTATTGGGGGATTTCGTTTACCTGGTACTGTACAAGATCTTCGGTTACAGGAAGAAGGTAGTGCTCCAAAACCTGTCCGTAGCCTTTCCTGAAAAAACGACTGAGGAAAAGAATAGGATCGCGGCAAAGTTCTACCGCAACTTTGTGGATACTTTTATTGAGACCATCAAACTTTTTTCTGCAAGTGAGGCCTTCCTGAAGAAAAGGGTCCAGGGTGATTTTGAAGTATTCAACCAGCTCTATGAAAGAGGAAGTAAGGCACAGGTACACCTTGGTCATAACTTTAACTGGGAAATGGGTAATGTTGCCTTTAACCTGTACAGTCCATTCCCTTTGTTAGCGGTGTATATGCCATTGAGCAACAAAACAATGGATAGGGTGTTCCGGAAGATGCGGGCAAGATCGGGCACGATCCTCCTGCCGGCCACCGATATGGCAAGGGCATTCCTGCCTTACCGCGAAACCCAATACCTGCTGGGACTCGTTGCAGACCAGGTGCCGGGTAATCCGGAAAAAGCTTATTGGCTGAACTTCTTTGGCAAACCCGCCCCATTTGTGTTGGGTCCGGAAAGGGGAGCAAGACAAAACAACCTACCCATAATTTTTGTCCATATCACCAAAAAGAAGCGCGGACACTACTACGTCCATGCGCATATTGAAACAGAACGCCCACTCGAATTGGAGGAAGGTGAACTGACCAGGCGGTACCGTGACTATCTGGAGACCGTGATCCGTCGCCATCCCGACATGTGGCTCTGGAGCCATAGGCGCTGGAAAAAAGAATGGAAAGACCGCTATCGACACCTTTGGATCGATACATCCCCTGCCCCTGCAGCAGCTACCGGGCAGACAAATCCTGTATAAAACACCCGGCAATCTTGACTTTATAAGGTATTTGTGTTATTTTAAAGTTCTACCCATTAATTCCTCCCAAACCTTTCCTAATGGTAGGCTAGTCAACTGGTAACCCCTACCATTATACGATTTTATCAGCCCACGATCCATGCCCTCTATTATTCATCCAAAAACCATTGGATCATGAAAGAAGTAACCAAGGTGGTCATTGTGGAGGACCATACGCTGATGAGAAAGGGATTGGTAACACTGGTGGAAAGTTTCTCAGATTACGAGATCATGTTTGATGCCAGGGATGGGGAGGAACTCATGAATAAACTTTCACCCAATAACCTACCCGACCTGGTTTTGCTGGATATCAACATGCCTAACATGGATGGCTATGCCACTGCAAGCTGGATTAACAGGCATTTCCCGGATGTAAAATTGCTGGCAGTTTCCATGTATGATACGGAGGCCGCGATCATTCGCATGTTCAAGGCTGGCGTGAAAGGGTATATCATGAAATACTGCGAACCAACAGACCTGAAACACGCCATGGATGCCCTTATCCAGAAAGGGTATTATTACTCCGAAGTGGTAACGGGCAAACTGATCCATACCATCAATATGGAAGAAGAGGAATCCGGTTATTTCCCCAGCAATCCCCTCAACAAGTTGAGTGACCGGGAAATGGAGTTCCTGCAATATGCCTGTACTGAAATGACCTATAAGGAAATTGCATCGGCCATGTACCTGAGTCCGAGGACCATTGACGGTTATCGCGATGCGCTTTTTGAAAAACTGAAACTGAAAACAAGGGTAGGCCTTGTCACTTTCGCCATCAGGAATGGCATAGTAATGATGTGAACAGGTGAGGTGCAATAATAATGATCAGGCGGCCAGGGGTACAGATGGCAATAGGATTTCCATCCATACGCTTGCCCACCTGATCAATTGAACAATTCGATCATTAATTGAGTACAGCGCCTTCCTTCTCTACCGGAATGCCCTTTTGCTCCTTAATGGCATTCCAACCACCCACAATATTGCGCAGGTTATGGAAGCCCTGACGCTTGAGCAGGGAAGCTGCGATCACACTGCGGTAGCCACCGGCGCAATGCACATAAACATTGTGCTCTTCATCTATCGTGGAGAGGGACGCAGGGTCATTCATTTCCGCCAGTGGGATATTGACAGCACCAACAATGTGGCCATCACCAAATTCCGCCGGCTTGCGCACATCCAGTAACAGGAGTTTATCATCATGTGGAAGGTCCATGGCGAGTTCATCCGCCTCAACATCAATTACCAGGTCGAAGGCTTCACCAGCCTTTCGCCAGGCTTCATAGCCTCCTTCCAAATATCCGATCACATTCTCGAAACCAACCCTGGTCAATCGTATCAATGATTCCTTCTCCTTTCCTTCTTCTGTTACCAGCACTATTGGCTGGTTGAAGGGAAGCAGGCTTCCTGCCCATTCCGCAAACCTGCCCTCCAGCCCTATACTGATCGCACTGGGAATAAAGCCTTCAGTAAATACATGGGATGGCCTTGTATCCAGTAGGACAATGCCATCTTTCCCCAATAATTCCTTAAGGGAGGCAACACTAATGGGCTGCATACCCTTTTCCATTACCTTATCCAATTCGGTATATCCTTCTTTATTGATGCGGGCATTGATGGGAAAATATTGAGGCGGGGCAGATAACCCATCAGTAACCGCTTTGATGAAACCTTCCTTGTCTTGCTGCTTTAAAGCGTAGTTGCTGGCCTTCTGCTCACCAATGGTACTGAAAGTTTGCGGACCAAGGTTCTTACCGCAACTGCTTCCCGGCCCATGAGCAGGATATACCAGGACCTGGTCAGGCAGTGTTGCCAGTTTCAGGTGCAGGGAATCATACAGTAAACCAGCCAACTCTTCCTTGCTGAGGCTCCCGCTGAAAAGGTCCGGGCGACCAACATCACCAACGAACAAGGTATCCCCGGTGAACACGGCATGGGGTGCCCCCTTTTCGTCCCTTAGCAGGTAACAGGATGACTCCAATGTATGGCCGGGAGTATGCATCACTTCTATGGTCAGCTTCCCGAGTTGAAACTGCTGACCATCCCTGGCTACCGTAACCGGGAAAGCGGTTTGGGTTCCCGGTCCGTAAATGATAGGCGCGCCGGTGATCTTCGATAGGTCGAGATGACCACTGATGAAATCAGCATGGAAATGGGTTTCGAAAATGTATTTGATACTGGCCTTCCTTTCCGCAGCAAGGTTCAGGTAGGCCTCTACATCCCTTAGGGGATCGATGATCGCCACTTCACCATCACTTTCGATATAATAGGCCGCCTCACTCAGGCAATTGGTATATAACTGTTGGATGTACATAGTCTGTAAGATTCCGGGCAAAATTAATGGATAGTCAGGGCCCAACCTACGCTAAAGCTTCGGCGGATACATCCTCCTTCGCTGAAGCTTTTGCAAATGCAATACTCCAGCGCTGAAGCTTTTTTTAAAATAAAATCCGCCTGCGCTAAAGCTTTGGCGGATGAAAAAGGCTGCCACCATGGTGACAGCCTTGAAATACATTGGGAACAATTAGCTGATAATGTCTTCCACGCAACGACTGATCTCAGCAATGCGGGGCTCATTCAGGCGATAGTAAATGAATTTACCATCGCGCTCGGTCTTCACAATACCCGCCCTGCGCAAAATAGCGAGGTGCTGGGAAGCGACAGATTGCTCGAGGCGTAACCTAACATAGATTTCGGTTACAGTGAGCTTCTCGTTCTCTTCCAGCAACTTCATGATCTGCTGGCGAAGTTTGTGATTAAGAGCCCGCAGCGTTAATGCTGCCTTCTTTACATGTAAGAAATCAACTTTCATTTCGGGGCCTTCTACCTCGTTGATCTTGAGGTAATTTCCTGCTACTGTGTTCATGTCTGAAAATTGGATTTTAGAGTCCTTTAAATTCAGTGAGCCTTGACCTTGCATAACACATGCAAATAAGTCAATATGCAAATTTACATTTCAAAAATTAAAATACCTATCATTTTGCTTTTGCAGTGGTATAAAAAGCTTTCAGGTAATTGGGTTCGGCATAGGCCAAATCTGAAAACCTTTGCCTGGCGTGCATTTCAGCGGACAGCCCTACAAGACTCTGAGGGTTTACACTTAGATAAAGAAAGCTGGCATGTACACTTTTTAACAAGTCCTTATATTTCCGGGAACCGGAACCAAAAAATGCCACGGAATCCTTTTCCAGCCACTGCCCGAAGCTATTCTCCTGCAGGATGATGGCTGAAGGTGGCATCAAAGCATTGAGTTGGCGGTCAAAAACAGCGGTAAAAACCTCCATCCTGCGGGCATCGATCATGGGGCACAAATAGGTTTGCCCTACCCCCTGTTGGAGGGCATCATAGGCCATCAGCTCCAGGCTGTCCAAACTGATCAGTGGGCAACCCAATACATAACAAAGCCCTTTAGCAGTGGCCATTCCCACCCTGATCCCGGTATAGGAACCAGGACCGGCCACCGTACTGATAGCATGGATATCCTTAAAAGATTTTCCATTGGCTGCCAACAAGTCCCCGATCTGACGATGGATCCATACCGCATGGTCCTGTTGTTGCGCATTTTCGGCTGAAGCCAAAAGAACAGGGCCTTCGGCCAGGGCAACCATTGCTCTTTCCTGGGAGGTATCTATAGAAAGGATAAGGGCCATCTTAACTATGGGATTGGGTTAGGAGACTGGGTGCTGGTTGGTAGCGCTCATGGATGGCAGTTAGCTGATGCAGCAAGCTAATGACCCGGCCGTGTCCGATGAGTCCGGCCCATTCAAAAGGCCCAAAGGGGTAATTGGTACCCAATTTCATGGCAATATCGATATCCCCTGCTGAGCTAACACCTTCGCCCAGTGCATGGTAGGCTTCGTTGATGATGCTGCAAACGATCCTTGCCCTTACCAGTCCGGGCTGGTCCGGCACTTCCATGAGTTTCAGGCCGGCGAGGTCGGCAAACTCCTTTACCACCGCAGGTAACTGATCCTCATCGGTACAGCACTCCAGCAAACCGGTCTGTTCAAAACCGGTCCAGCCATTATAACGGACGAAGCCATGAAGTTCCGAACAGGTGTATTCCACACAATTGACCATTACTGTCGCGGGTAACAAGCCCTCCAGCGCTTCAATCCGTTGGGGAGAATACTCGAAACGGGTATCTATAAAGAGACCTGCTCCTGACTGCAGCCAGGAATCCCAATCGTCATAAAACTCCACATGGATGGTTTCCGGGTAGGTACGGGAGAATAGTCCTTTTGAAGGATCGCCAAGGATGGCTACATATATCGGCATTGGCTGCATTCGCCAAAATTACAAACTGTTGGGGAAGACATCCGTCTTCGCGCATATCCATTATTTTTGGGTCATGGAAAAAACAATCATTACGACTAGTGGCGCACCGGCACCCATCGGGCCTTACAGCCAGGCGGTGAAGGCCGGCAATATGCTTTTCATTTCCGGGCAAGTGCCCATCAATCCCGCAACAGGTACCATCGAAGCCACCGATGTGGCAGGGGAAGCGGAACAGGTGATGAAGAACCTGGAAGCCGTCCTGGCCGAAGCAGGATATGGTTTTGCCGATGTGGTAAAGACGACCATTTTCCTTACTGATATGAGCTTGTTTGGAACCGTGAACGAGGTATATGGAAAATATTTCAGCGGAAACTACCCTGCGCGTGAAACCGTTGCCGTTAAAGGCCTTCCAAGGAATGTGAACGTAGAGATCAGCATGATCGCAGTAAAAGGCTAAGGGAAAGGCTGAACAATAATTATTGTCTCGAATTCAAAAGGGGAACGCTGCAAGCGCTCCCCTTTTAGTATCTGTTTGACCGATCTTTGTTCTGTTCATCACTTTATCACCCCAAGCTCCTTACCTACCTTGGCAAAAGCAGCGATGGCCTGGTCGAGATGGTGCTGCTCATGCGCTGCACTCAACTGCACCCTTATACGGGCCTGGCCCTTGGCTACCACTGGATAGAAGAAGCCGATCACATAAACGCCTTCTTCCAGCAGCCTGGCAGCAAACTGCTGGGCCACTGTAGCCTCATACAACATGATCGGGACGATGGGATGGTCACCGGGCTTGATATCAAAACCAGCCTCGGTCATGTGTTTCCTGAAATAGCGGGTATTGAATTCCAGCTTATCACGCAACTCGGTGGTCTGGCTCAGCATATCCAGCACAGCAATAGACCCCCCCACAATAGCAGGGGCTACGGTATTACTGAAAAGGTAAGGCCGACTGCGTTGGCGCAACATTTCAATGATCTCCTTGCGGCCACTGGTGAAACCACCGGATGCTCCGCCCAGGGCCTTGCCCAGCGTACCGGTAATGATATCGATGCGGCCCATTACCCCCCTGTATTCGTGGGTGCCGCGGCCGGTCTTGCCAAGGAAGCCGGATGAATGGCATTCATCTATCATTACAATGGCATCGTACTGGTCGGCCAGGTCACATATCTTGTCCAGCTGGGCAATAGTTCCGTCCATGCTGAAGGAACCATCGGTAACAATGATCCTGCTCCTGGCACCGGATGCATCCTTCAGCTTCTGCTCCAGGTCCGCCATATCATTATGCTTATAACGGAAACGCTGGGCTTTGCAAAGCCTTATCCCATCAATGATGGACGCGTGGTTCAGCTCATCGGAAATAATGGCGTCCTGCTCATTGAACAAGGGTTCGAATACCCCGCCATTGGCATCGAAAGCAGCAGCATAAAGAATGGTGTCCTCGGTTCCCAGGAACTCCGCCAGTTTTTGCTCCAGTTCTTTGTGGATATCCTGGGTGCCGCAGATAAAGCGGACACTACTCATTCCATAACCATGGGTATCAATGGCTTTATGCGCAGCCTCAATTACCCTGGGATGCGAAGAGAGGCCGAGGTAGTTATTGGCGCAGAAGTTCAACACTTTCTTCCCATTAACCATGATTTCAGGCCCCTGCTCACTGGTGATCACACGCTCCGACTTGAAGAGGCCGCCGGCCTTGATATCTTCCAGTTCGGCAGCAATGCGTTGTACAAATTTCTCGTTCATCGGCAAGAATTTTAGTCGGCAAAAATAAGGAAGAATAACAGCTGTTAGTCTGGCAGGGCAACCGTTTGACCCTAATTTATTTAAGCATTTTTAACGTTTGGCAGGCAACCCCTGTAACCAAAGCGCAGTACTTTGCGTCATATTCCAAAACCGACTTATGAAGTTCAGGCAAATTTTCAGCGGACTGGCCCTTTCCTCGCTCCTTCTACTGGGTGCAGCAGTGGTCCATTCCCGCCAGACAACCGGGAGCACTACCGTTCCCCAAAAAAAATGCTGTGAACGCCAGAAGGCCTGTCCCGAGCAAAAGCGGACAGTTCCCCCTATGGAAGAGTCGATCATCTGGGAGACCATGTCCGACAACTTGTTGTCTGCCAGGTTATAAGACAAATACTTACCTTTATAAACAGAATACCAGCCCTATAGGCTGGTATTTTTTTTGGGCAGCTTGTAACATTTCCGGGAACAGACCGTATAACTATTACAACCAGCCTATAAAAATTCAAGCATTCACTGCTTATGACAGAGAAAGAATACAATGAATGTGTGCGACTATACGCGGATAACGTTTATCGCTTCATCCTGAAAAACCTCAGGCATGAAGAGGATGCCCGCGATGTGGTACAGAGCGCATTCGAGAAGATGTGGCAACGCCGGGAAGAGGTAGACTATGACAAATCCAAAAGCTACCTGTTCACTGTAGCCTATCACCAGATGATCGACCACCTCAGGAAGGTGAAGCGGATCACCCTGAAGGACGAATTCAGTGAACAGGTGGCGATCTCCCATAAGCCGGTCAATAACCTCAAAAAGGTATTGGAAGAAGCGCTGTCGAGATTGAGTGAAACGCAAAGGAGCCTGGTGCTGCTGAAGGATTATGAAGGCTATTCCTATAAAGAGATCGGGCAGATCACCGGTCTGAGCGAAAGCCAGGTAAAAGTTTACCTGCACCGGGCAAGGATCCAATTGAAGAACTACCTTGTGAAACCCGAGAATGTGCTGTGAGCAGTTACCCTAAAATGAAAGATCATGAACATTAACCGCCATAATTACGAAGAATTTTTCCTGCTGTACATCGACAATGAGTTGTCCGATGAGCAAAAAGCAGCAGTGGAGGCCTTTGTAGAGCAGAACCCCGATCTCCGGCAGGAACTGGAGATGTTCAAGGGTGCCGTCCTGCCCAGCGACCATGAAGCGGAATTCCTTGACAAGGAGATTCTTTTCCGTACCCAGGACCAGGACAGCCTGGTCAACCCGACCAATTATGAATCATGGTTTGTTCAATATGCCGATGACGAATTGAACAACGAACAAAAAGCAGCTACAGAAGAGTTCGTGTATGCACATCCTGAATACCAGGCGGAATTTGAACTGATCCAGTCGGCAAAGCTAAGCCCGGATATGGGCATCACTTTCCCGGATAAGGCCAGGCTTTATCGTTCCGAAAATGAACGCAAACCGGTAATCGGTATCTGGGTGCGCTATATGGCTGCGGCTGTGGTACTCCTGGTGGCAGGCCTGCTTTGGCTGAAGCCCGGTAATAATGACCAAACCAATGATGGGGCTTTGGTAACCATTACAGAAGAAACCCCTGGCCAAACAACCAGCCCGGTTACCAAACAGCCAACAGAAGAAGGCACTGTGAACAAGGAAGAAAATATTTTGGCAGGTAAGAGTAACCTAAATGGGCCTACTAACGTTACACAACAAACGAACACTAAGGAAAACAGGAAGGAAATTGTAACATATGCACCACAGCAACAGCTGCTCGCCAACAACGATCACGCAAAGGAAATGCAGGCGAAGGGTATGGAGGAAGTGAAGGACGCCACAGTAGAACCAATCGTTGGAGATGTTGCGGTTAACGAGAAGCCAAACAGGAATCCTGACCAGCCTGTATATGTAGAAACCAACAACACCCCCAATGTGGTGTATGTAAACAATGCAGCGGACGACGATTATATCTATGTGTCTAACACCAATATCAGTAAGAAGACCCCATTACGTGGCATATTCCGGAAAGCCGGCAGGTTCATCGACCACAATAACCCACTTTCCACTGAGCGTAAAAAAGGCGGTGTGTTCACTGCCAGCAAAGAAGCAGAATAATCACTTATCATAAGAAAAATTAGGCTATGCTAAAGAAGACTACACTCTTGGCCCTGGTATGTTTTGCCGCTACGATAGGCAGGGCCCAGACAGACACCACCCAGGTAACACCCCCAGCAGGCGATACCATGCGAATTGGCAATATCATCATCCTGAAGAATGGTGGACCGAACCGCGGCAGCGATATCAATGTCAACATTTACAAAAAGGGCAGCCAGAAGTCCTCCAATGTTACCACCAATTGGTTGTTGTTCGACTTCGGCTTCAATAACTATGTTGACAATACCAATTATGGATCGGCAGCAGCCCAGGCATTTGCCCCGGGAAGTAATGAGAATTGGTTCAACCTTCGCAACAGCAAATCCGTGAACGTGAACATCTGGTTCTTCATGCAGCGCTTGAACCTGATCAACCACGTGGTCAACCTGAAATATGGTCTCGGACTGGAACTGTATAACTTCCGCTATGAAGAAAATATCCGGTTCACCAAAAACCCGCCATCCGTTTACAAGGACGAGGAGATCCAATACAGCAAGAACAAACTGGCCACTGATTACGTGACTGTCCCCTTGATGCTGAACTTCAATTTCACCCCCAACAAACCCAATGACCGTTCCTTCGGACTGAGCGTGGGCGTGAGCGGAAGCTATCTCTACTCGTCCCGCCAGAAATATGTAAGTGATGAGACCGGGAAGGATAAGACCAAGGGCAACCTGGGACTGAACGACTGGAAACTGGCCTATATCGGCGAAGTGCAACTGGGACCGGTGAAACTTTATGGCTCCTATGCCACAAGGAGCATGTTCAAGGACGGCCTCGACCAAACACCCTACGCAGTGGGGTTAAGGATCGGCAACTGGTAAGCAGCCATGAATCCCCATAACAAGGTCACCCGAAAGGGTGGCCTTTTTTATTGCCCCCCTGATCCCCGGTCGTAGTTGCCACATTATATTAAAATTAATTTTCATTCAATAATGCTTTCCATAAGGCATTATTGTAAATTGAATAAAATTTTTCCTGAATATGAATTACCCTGTTATCGACATTGAAGGAATTGGCGAGACCTATGCCCACAAACTGGAAAAATTAGGCATCAAAACGACCACTGACCTGCTGGTGAAGGCAGGAACCAAGGCGGGGAGGGAAGTATTGGCAGCATCAACGAAGATCCCGGAATCCCTGATCCTGACCTGGGTGAACCATGCCGACCTGTTCCGCATCAACGGGGTAGCAGGGCAGACAGCAGAATTGCTGGAGGCGGCCGGGGTGGACAGTGTGAAGGAATTAGCCACCAGGAACGCAGAGAACCTCCATACCAGGCTCCAGGAGGTAAACAACCAGTTTGGCCTGAGTGGCAAAGTGCCATCTGTTGATGCATTAAAGGATATGATCAGGCATGCTGCAGGCCTCGAACAAAAAGTTTTCCATTAACACAGCATAACCATTAACCAAATCCAAAAACAAACAAGTATGCGACGGATCAACAAGACATGGGCCCTATGGCTAATCATGGCCATTATGGTCGGCTTTCTTGGCTGTAAGCCCAAGGACAGCGACATCGAGAAAAGCATTGCTACCGCAATTGCCTCCTATCCTGGAGTGAGTGTCACTGTAAAGGACGGGGTAGCCACCCTAACCGGGGAAGCGGCTGATGAGGCCACCCGTGCAGCCATTGAAGCTGCTGCCAAGGCAGTAAAAGGAGTCAAATCAGTATCGAATAGCCTGACCCTTCCACCCCCACCGCCCCCTCCCGCACCAGTTGTTATCAACCCCGATGAAGCCCTCCAGAAATCCGTAGGCGACCTGTTAACCGGTAGCACTTATTCAAAGGTGAAGGCCGACATCAAGGAAGGTGTGGTAACCCTTACGGGTGAGATCAAAAAGGCAGACCTGCCCGGCCTGATCCAGAAGCTCAATGAAATGAAGCCTAAGAAAGTGGAAAACAAATTAGTCATCAAATAAAAGCAGCACTATGGCACTACAGGGTAAATACAAGGCAGTAATGGATGCAGCCAATGCGGGCGGAGTGACCAACCTTCAAGTGAGGGAGCAGGATGGTGTTCTTTATGTGGACGGAGTGGCACCCAGTGCTGCTGTAAAAGAACAGGTATGGCAGGCCTATGAATCAGCCAACCCCGATTTCAGGGACAGCGACATGGTACTGAATATTGCCCTGGCGGAAGGGGCGGAGGAAATCTATACAGTGAAGGCCGGCGATAACCTCACCACCATCGCCAAAAAGTTCCCCGGCCTCAGCTGGCGGGATATTTATGAAGCCAATACCGACAGGATCAAGAATCCTGACCATATCCAGGTCGGATGGGAATTAAAGATCCCAAGAAAATAATGATTATCAATTTATTAACAAGGTCCTGCCAGTTTTGGCAGGACTTTTTCATTTTCTATCCACATACAAAATAAGCGGCTGTGGATTGCGTTAATGAGGACGTATCCGACCCCTTAAAAGCTAAACCTGGATGAAACCCGATTATCCGGATGAGGTCTTTTAAAAAATGAAAACCATGAAAATTAAGCGCTTATCCCTACCACTGTTGCTTTTACTCAGTGCCGGCCTATTTTCATTTTCCGGCCACCATTACCGATCCATCAGGAAGAACCGATTCAATTCGGAACTGAACGGCAAGCCTAGGATAGAGATCGACAAAACCGATTACGAACTCAGTATTTTTGATGATGATGGCTGGTATGCCACTTACCCGGTAGTCTTTGGCAACAAAAGCCTGGACGATAAAATGGTAGAAGGCGACCGGAAGACCCCGGAGGGGGACTATAAGATCGTGTCCAAACGCCCTCATGAAAAGTGGGGACAGATCATGCTGATCGACTACCCTACCGCCGCTGATTATGCCAAGTTCAATGAAAGGAAGCGGAAAGGGCTGATCCCCAAAAATGCCAGGATCGGCAACGGCATTGGCATCCATGGCACCTGGCAAAGGGATGATATGGCTGTGGATTACTTCCAGAACTGGACCAATGGCTGCATCAGCCTCAAAAGAAGTGAGATGGAAGAGCTCTATAAGATGATCCCGATCGGGACCAGGGTGAGTATCCGAAAGTAACCCATCACATTAATTATTAACATTATATCGAATTTTTCCGGCCATATGCTTGCATATGGCTATTTTTGTGGTATCTTAGGAACAGATATCCTTTAGCCTATCCATTATTCTGGTTGGAAAACTGCCTATCCAATCCTACCTGATTACCACCTGTATATCAGGCTTTTTCATTTGTATATATACCAAACCAGATACCATGAGAAGAATTCTCCATTTCTTTGTCCTATTTTTCTTGTCTACCCTAGTTGCACAAGCTCAACCCTTGTATTGGGTGGCTCCCGGTGCTACCGGAAACTTTAATGCTCCCGCTAACTGGTCTAATACTCCTGGTGGAGCAGGTGGCGCAGGTATTCCAAGTGTCACTAGGGCAGCAATTTTTGACGGCACCAGTGACGCGAATTGTAACTTAAATATTCCTTTCGTTAATCTACAGGCGCTAACTATTCAAGCTGGTTACACTGGCACTATCATTCAAAACAATAGCATACTGTTTGTAAATAATGCCACCGCGATTGATGGGGGAACGATTACAGCCACAGGAGGATCTTCCATATTTAATGGGTCTTTCACCATGAGCGCTGGTGTGTTAAACTTGGGATCAGGGTCGCACAGCCTTTTAGGTGTCTCTACCATTACAGGAGGCACAATTAATGCTGCAGGATCTATTCAGATAGATGCCAACTTTAATTTAAGTGCTCCTGCCGTGTTCAATCCTGGCACTAGTTCAGTTACCTTTAATGGGCTAAATAATACAACCATTAATATCAATGGGGGAGGCAACGGCACTATTTCCTTTTATGATGTGATACTGGACAAGCCGAATTCGCCAGGTGGAGACAACATGAATATTGCTGCAGGAGATCAGGTCACTGTACTCAATAATCTTACACTTACCAATGGCACATTGGGAACTGGTACTGGTATATTGCAGGTGAATGGAAACATAGATATTCAAACAGGCTTTTTAGGAGCACTCGTTGACCTTATTATTGGCGGAAATGGCAATTCGATCATCAATGTTGACGCTCCATTTAAACAGGCTGGAAACGGGAATATCACCATAAATAAAGCCAACGCAGCCAGCACGGTTTCCTTCGTAACCAATCTGCCTTCCAACAATATTGTATTAGGACCTTCAACTACAGCCGGAGCTCTAACCATCAATAGCGGGCTTGTTAACTTCCCGGACAATGACAACTTCCTCCTGAATTTTGTGAATTTCTCTGTTAACGCCCCCGGTGCATATAATGCCGGGACCGGAACAGTAACCTTGGAAAGGAACAACGCCCAAACCATTTCCATCAATGGGCCATTGACCACTGGCACCCTCAATTTCACCAATTTGGTGGTAAACAATACCTCAGGAGGTGGCAACGTCAATCTTGAGATCGGTGATGCAATTGTTGTAAGTAACAATCTTACCATAAGTGCCGGAAGATTTAATACCCCAGGTGGTTCCGCTATAAATAACTCTACTATTCAGGTAGGTGGAAATATCACTTTGAATGCAGCCGCTACCGCGACGACAGCTGCGATCAGGCTGCTGTTCATTGGCGGCAATAACCAATCAGTATCCCTTGCGGCTGGCACGGAAAGCCACTTCAATGGCCCAATAGAAGTGACCAAGTCAGGAGGCAATATTACCTTGTTAAGCCCCATGATAGTTGACCAGGGAGGCCAGACTTTTACCTTTGCTTCAGGAATCATCAATTCCACAACGCAAAACTATCTTCAGTTTGGCCAGAACACAACCTGGTCGGGGGCCAGCAATACCAGCCATGTTAACGGTCCGGTTCGTAAGAGTGGTACAACAGCCTTCACCTTTCCTGTGGGCAACGGAGTCTACCTTGGCGCCATCCACATGAGTGGAAATACAGGGTTCAATGATCCCCTGATTGCCGCCAGGACCTATCAGGCCACCTATATCAGGCAGAACCCCCAGGATAACTGGCCTAATACCAACCAGCCACCCACATTTGGAAACCCTCCTCAACTTATTACCATCAGCACTTGTGAATACTGGCTTTTGGATGAACAGGATAATATCATCCCTCCTTCTTCTACAGACCCCACTATTCCCTACACATGGCTTTCATATGATAATGTACGCAGTTGTGGGGTTACTGATGCTACCTTCATTGGGGTGATGGGTTGGCTGGGCAGCGCCCGCTGGAACAATTTCGCCAATGGTGGATTGACTACCGTAAATGGTATCAATTATGTTCGTTCCAATGTAAGGACCTTCAATGTGCTGGAAAACTTCCAGGCACCAGTCTTTACACTAGGCACGGTTCGTCCTGACCTCAACCCGCTGCCTGTTCGTTGGTTGAGTTTCAATGGACGTTATTTCAACAGTGGTGTTGACCTGAGCTGGAGCACTGCTGCAGAACTGAATAACGACAAGTTCACTGTTGAGCGTTCTGCTGATGGTGTTAGCTTCAGCGCTATTGGCGAAGTGAAGGGTCGCGGCAACTCCAACGTTAATGCTACTTATGCTTTCAGGGACCAGAAACCCTTGAATGGCGTAAGCTACTACCGTATCCGCCAGACCGATTTGGATGGCAAGGAGTCTTACAGCGATGTCATCAAGATAACCATCTCCAATGGTAATGCAGGCGGCTTCAGGGTATTCCCGAACCCATTGAATGGCAATGCCCAATTGGTACTGGAAAATACTGCATGGACCAACAAGAAGGTTACGGTTACCGTGTTTAACGCGCTTGGCGCCATTGTTCGCCAGGAGCAGGTAACTTTCGGAGCGGATAGCCGCGCAAGGCTCGACCTGAGCAACCTACAGGGTGGTTCCTATTTTATCCGCACCCAGTTCAACAACCAAAAAGAGGTCCTGCCTTTTGTGATCCAATAAGAAGGACTTCACCTAATAAAAAAAGCCCCGGCACCATGGTGCCAGGGCTTTTTTCTTGCAGCATAAGTCACATTTAGCGATACAAACAGTTCAGGTAAAAAAGGAGCCCATATCATTGTAAAGAACAACCGCAACACCAGCAACAACTAAATAGCCTTATCCCTATATTTATACCTTTTAGGGAAGCATGATCTATCCGTTAGTCAAACGCCTGATGAAGAGGGCAATGGGGGCATTCTACCAAAGAATACTCCACCATAACCTGGACCTGGTACCTTCCAGGGGCCCTGTCCTGCTCGTTGCCAACCACCCTTCTTCCCTGATGGATGCCGCATTATTGGGCATATTGATGAAACGTCCCATTCATTTTTTCGCGCGTGGCGACATATTTGTCAACCCCATCGTTAACCGCATCCTGAAAAGTCTGCACATGCATCCCGTGCACCACCATGAAGGCGGGAGAAGTACTTTGAATAAGAATGACGAGTCCATAGAAATAGCCATCAACCTATTGGCTAAAGGGGAAGTGGTATTGTTCTTCCCGGAAGGGGTCAGCCATGTTGATTATTTCCTGCGGCCATTCAGGAAAGGCGCTTTCAGGATCGCCATGCAAGCTGTATCCAGGCATCAGTTGCCATCCTTACCAATAATACCCATAGGCATCAATTACAGTCACCCCACCAGGCTCTTCAGTACTGTATGGGTCCAGGCCGGTCATCCAATTGATGCCGCAGCCTATACAGGGATATATGCATCCCAACCAGCCTCAGCCATCAAACAATTAACAGAAGCCAGCTATGCCGCAGTGAGGCAACTGGTATTACATACCCAGCCGGAGGAAGCAAAAGGCTTTGCAGAAACCCTGCACCTGGTAAGGAATGAAATGGGCCTGCTTCCTGCAGCCGCACAGATCGAAACAGAAAAAACCGTAGAGCAACAAAGCCCTGGACTAAACGTACTACAAACCGAATTGGATGCCTATCATCAATCATTGCAATCCACCAGGCTCAGTGACCATGCACTGGCATTGGCCTCCCATCAACAATTGCCTACCTCAACCTTATGGTTGGGATTGCCGAGTGCTGTGCTGGGTTGGCTCTTGCATGGCCTTCCCTTACTTACGGCAAGGGCGATAGCGGATAAGAAAGTGTACCGCGTCGACTTTTATACATGGGTATTAGTAGCAGCTGCTGCCTTGCTGAGCCTGGTCTGGTATCTCCTCATCTTTTTGGTGGGCATAGCCCTGGTCGGCATCAAAACCACAGGGATCATCTTATTGATCACCTGGATCTGTGGCTGGTACAGCTGGCAATACTACCGCTATTATACCTTATGGCGGGAACAAAGAAGGGCACTTAAGGTCAATAGCCCCCTGCTGGCCTCACTGAAAGAACAACGCAAAGCCTTGATGGAACGCATTTACCAAGTCACGGGTATCCAAAAAAAATCCGGGCATTGACCCGGATTTTTAATTGGCGGCCGATAACAGCCATCCTTTATAACTTGCCATTCTTGATCTCATCCACCACACCCGGGTCAAGGAGGGTGGTAGTATCCCCTAGTTTATCCAATTCACCTTCGGCGATCTTCCGCAGGATCCTGCGCATGATCTTCCCACTCCTGGTCTTGGGCAACCCACTCACAAACTGGATCTTATCAGGCTTGGCGATAGGACCGATGATCCTGCTCACCGTTTGGGTGATATCCTGTCGACTCAGGTTTTCATCGCCATGTGTACCCTGGTAAATAACGAAAGCGTAGATGCCCTGTCCCTTGATATCATGGGGATAGCCAACCACGGCACTTTCCACCACGCCGGCATGCATATTGATCGCGTTCTCCACTTCTGCAGTACCAATGCGGTGACCGCTCACGTTCAATACATCGTCCACCCTTCCGGTGATACGGTAGAATCCTTCCGCATCGCGGTAACAGCCGTCGCCTGTGAAGTACATATTGTCATAGGTGGCGAAATAATTGGTCCGGCAGCGCTCATGGTCGCCATAGGTGGTCCTGATGATGGAAGGCCAGGGGAACCTGATGCAGAGATTGCCGCTAACATCATTGCCCTTGATCTCTTCTCCCTTTTCGTCCACCAATACCGGCTGGATGCCCGGTAATGGAAGGGTGGCATAGGAAGGCTTGGCAGGCGTAACACCAGCCAGGTTACTGATCATGGTGCCTCCTGTTTCGGTCTGCCACCAGGTATCCACGATCGGGCAACGACCTTTACCAATATTCTCATCATACCAATGCCAGGCTTCCTCATTGATGGGCTCTCCAACGGTGCCCAATACCCGAAGGGAGGACAGGTCCTTACCCTGTACGGGGCCGAGGCCAAATCCCATCAGGGAGCGGATCGCCGTAGGTGCTGTATACAGGATATTCACCTTGTACTTATCAACGATATCCCAGAAACGCCCCGCATCAGGCCAGGTGGGAATACCTTCAAACATTAGGGAAGTGGCTCCTGCACTAAGGGGGCCGTAAACGATATAACTGTGTCCCGTGATCCAGCCGATATCTGCCGTACAGAAATGCACTTCACCAGGCTGGTACTGGAACACATTCACGAATGTGTAGTTGGTATAGACCATATAGCCGGCACAACTATGCACCACCCCCTTGGGCTTACCTGTTGATCCGGATGTATAGAGGATGAACAGCGGGTCTTCCGCATCCATTTCTTCGGCAGGGCAATCCGGATTGCCCATGGTCTCTACCTTCTTGATCTCATCTTCCCACCATACATCCCGGCCTTTGATCATGGACACCGGGGTGCGGGTCCTGGTCAATACGATCACCCGCTTCACAAAACGGCACTGGATCAGCGCGTCATCGATCACGCTCTTCAAAGGGATCTCCTTATTGCCCCTGAACGCCCCATCACAGGTGATCACGAATTCAGCATTCGCATCCATGATACGGTCGGCTATGCTCTGCGCGCTGAAGCCCCCGAAGATCACCGAATGGATAGCGCCGATCCGCGCACAGGCCAATACAGCAACCGCCAGTTCAGGAACCATACCCATATAAATACAAACCCTGTCGCCTTTCTTCACCCCATTGTTGCGCAGCACATTCGCAAACTGGATCACTTTGTTGTGCAGTTCGCGATAGGTCAATACACGATGGTGCTCTTCCGGGTCATTGGGCTCCCAGATAATAGCAGGTTTATTGCCCAGGGATCCCAGATGTCGATCAAGGCAGTTCTCAGTAATGTTCAACTTACCACCAATGAACCACTTCACTTCGGGATCCTTGAAATTCCATTCAAGTACGCGATCCCAGCGCTTGCGCCAATAAAAATGGGAAGCAATATCGGCCCAGAAACCTTCCGGGTCATCCACACTTTTCTTATAGGCTGCTTTGTACTGGTCATAATCTTTGACCTGGTAGGGGTATGACATATGGCAATTGTTTTCTGCACTAAAAGTAGAAAAGATTGGGCCCGCAGCAGAATCTAATTCTGCTAATTTGGTATATTTATGCTAATTAAGTATAGTATATTAATATTTATCGCCATGAAACAGTTGCAATGCCCGCGCTGCAAAAGTGAGTCAACGGCCAAAAGCGGCGTCGTTAAAGGCCGACAGCGCTATCACTGCAAGTCTTGCAACTACTATTTTACGGTCCTGAAGGAAGGCAAGAACATCGATCCTTACTATGTCATAAAAGCCCTCCAACTGTATATCGAAGGGGTTTCCCTGAGGGAGATCGAGCGCATCATGGGCATCAGCCACGTGAGTGTAATGAACTGGGTAAGGAAATACCACATCAAGGCGCCGGAAAACTATGAATACCGGCCGACCTACAAAGTCCTTACCCATGCGGAATTGCTGGATTTTTTCAGGGAGCGGGAAGCCCTTCGCAACGCAGGTTGCATGATCACGGAACTGGGTGACAAGTTCATGGTCATCAAATGGGAAAGATTCCGCAAAAATACCCTTTGAAAACTATACTGCTTTGCAAAGGTATACCAGCAACTACCGCTGAACCCTGACGATTGATAAAATTTGGGAAGCGCTTGTTTCAGCCACCTAAAAAAACCACCGCATGAAACGGACACTTCCCCAACGATTGCTAGCTGCGGCAATATGCAGCCTGATGGCCTTCTCTGCGGCCAGGGGCCAGGGATCAAATGACTACGGCACCGGCCTCAAAATGAAATTCAATGAAGATGGCTCCAAATTCCTCAGGATGATCTTCTGGGCGCAGATCTGGGCCAGGGTCAACGAACAAAACCCGGGCACTGCCATCAACGGCGAACCCTCCCAATCTGCATGGGACATTGGCGCCAGGAGAATCCGCTTCCTGGCCCATGCGCAAATTTCACCCCGTTACCTGATCATTGTGCACGCCGGCATCAACAACCAAACCTTCACAACAGGCGGGGGATCGGGCACCAATGGAACCGGTGGCTATGGCCAGGGGAAGAAACCGCAGATCTTCTTCCACGATGTATACAATGAATACGCAGTGATCCCTTCTGTGAACCCGAAGACCAAAAAAGCCAACAGGAACACTTTATACCTGGGGGCCGGCTTGCATTACTGGTGGGGATTGAGCAGGATGACATCGGCCAGCACGCTGAACTTCCTCATGATCGATGCACCGGTATTCAACTGGCCCCTGATCGAGAACTCTGACCAATTCGCTCGCCAGTATGGCATCTATACCAAGGGCGTGCTAGGCAAGCTCCACTACCAGATGCACCTGAACAAACCTTTTGCGACCAATACAACACCTACTGCAGGAGGCCCGGCTGTGGACAACAATGGCAATGCAAGGGCTGCCGTTGGCGGCTACTACGATTACCAGTTCCTTGACCAGGAGTCGAATGTGCTTCCCTACCGGGTAGGCACATACGTAGGTACAAGGAAGGTGCTGAACTTCGGTGCTGGTTTCTACCACAATAGCGATGGTACGAAGTCCCAATCGACCGAAGGCAATATTTCCTCCCACGACATTAACCTCTTTGCTGCCGACGTATTTGCTGACCTGCCTGTGGGCAACATGGCAAAGAACATGGCCATTACCGCCTATTCCGTATTTTACAAATATGATTTCGGACCAAACTACCTGCGCGCCGTGGGCATTATGAATACCGGCACCATTGACCCAAAATTCACTGGCACCCTGGCCAAGGAAGGACCGGGCAATAGCAGGATCCTGCTGGGCTCAGGGAATATCTGGTACACACAAGCCGGCTTCCTGTTGCCAAAAGGTCGATCCGGCAAACTGAGGATCCAGCCCATTGCAGCCTATGCCATGAAAAACCTGGATGCACTGGAAGCAACCGGTCATTACTGGGATATCGGCAGTAATTTTTTCCTGGATGGACACAATAGCAAACTGACCCTGCAATATTCCAGCAGACCCTTGTACAACCCTGCCACCAACAAGGTGATGGACCGTAAGGGGGAAATGCAGATCCAGTTCCAGGTCTATCTCTAAACACCATCATAACAATTCCCCTTCAAAACGATAAACAACTTGTCATCATGAAACAACCCAACCAATCCAAAGGCATCTGGAAGGTGATCGGCGCTTCTTCCGTCGGCACCCTCATTGAGTGGTACGACTTCTACATTTTCGGAAGTCTTGCAACGGTAATCGCCAACCAGTTCTTTCCCAAGACCAACCCTACTGCAGCCTTATTGAGTACCCTGGCCACTTTTGCAGCAGGCTTTATTGTAAGGCCCTTCGGCGCCCTTGTGTTCGGAAGGCTGGGCGACCTGATCGGCCGCAAGTACACCTTCCTCCTCACCCTGGTATTGATGGGTGGCTCCACTTTTGCCATTGGCCTGGTGCCGGGCTATGAGACCATTGGGTTTGCCGCACCGATCATCGTGTTGATCCTGCGCTTACTGCAAGGATTGGCTCTCGGTGGGGAATATGGTGGTGCGGCCACCTATGTGGCAGAACATGCCCCGGAAAACAAACGCGGCTATTTCACCTCCTGGATCCAGACCACTGCTACGCTCGGACTATTTGTTTCCCTGGGTGTGATCCTGCTTACCCGCCATAGCCTGGACCCCGATCTCCCAACCTCCATTAAGAAATTCAACGACTGGGGCTGGCGGATCCCCTTCCTGGTATCTATCCTGCTGGTGATCGTTTCAATCTATATCCGAATGAAAATGAAGGAATCCCCTTTGTTTGCCAAACTAAAATCGGAAGGAAAGGTTTCCGTTAACCCACTCAAGGAAAGTTTTGGCCACAGGACCAACCTGAAGATGGTATTACTGGCCTTGTTCGGCGCTACCATGGGACAAGGCGTGGTATGGTACACCGGCCAGTTCTATGCGCAATCCTTTATTGAAAATGTATGCAAGGTGGATTTTGACCAGAGCCGCACGATGATCATCTGGGCCATTGTTTTTGCCACACCATTCTTCGTGGTATTTGGCGCATGGAGTGATAAAGTTGGAAGGAAATGGATCATGATGACAGGCATGTTGTTGGCCATCTTCTCCTACCGACCCATCTACAAACAATTCATGGAACTCACCAATGTGGCCGAAATGCAAAAGACACTGCTGGCTTCTGCTGATGCCCCGGTGGTTAAGCGCAACCTCGGCCCTAACCAATCAGACTCCCTTGTCACTACCAGCATCATTAAAACCCTGAACAATGGGATCAGCTTCAAGGAAGTGAATGTAGACACCCTTTATTCCGCCACCCCTGGCCAGGTAGGAAAAGCCACAACAAGCTATGTGGAAAAGAAACTGGACAACAACACCTATTGGAAATTCGTTGGGCTGATCTTCCTTCAGATCATCTTTGTAACGATGGTGTATGGCCCTATCGCAGCCTTCCTGGTAGAACTCTTCCCCACCAAGATCAGGTACACGTCCATGTCGCTTCCCTATCATATCGGCAATGGCGTTTTCGGTGGGCTAACCCCATTCATCGCAACCCTGCTGACCACTATGCATACCAGTGACAAGTTGGTGGGACTCTGGTATCCCATCATCATTGCGGCGGTCTGCCTGGTGATCGGAACGCTTTATGTAAGCAATAAGATAGACCCTAACGTTAATGACTAATCGTAAAAATCAAACAAAATGAATCAGCTAAAAAAATACCTGGGAATAGTTTGGATATTGTTGGGTCCGGCAGCCATTTACTACCTGGTAAAGACAGCTGCCGCCGAGGTCAGCAAGAACCCGGTGATCGATACGAAGATCCAGTGGGGCGTATTCGTGATCATCTTCATCCCAATCGCCATCGGAATGATGATATTCGGGTATTATGCCCTGCAGGGAGAATATGACCACCTGCCGGAAAGTTCTTCCGAGATCAATGACTGATGACAACTTTGGACAAATAGCATAGTTTGGCTAACTTCCATTGCGCCAACTATGCTATTTTTTTATGAACCCAAACAGGAAGCAACAGCAATACATCATTCTCTTTGTAGCCTTGTTGCTGCTGTTCAATTTCCCCCTGCTGTCCATTTACAACAAGGCCTCCCTGGTTAACAAGGTCCCACTCTTGTACCGGTATGTCTTTTTAGCATGGCTGGCCTCGATACTGTTATTGTTTGCCATCACCGAAACCAGGAAGGAAAAAGAGAGGCGTGATGAATAATTGGATCATCATAGCAGCTGCGCTGGCTTACCTCATACTGCTATTCCTGATCGCCTGGTATGCAGAAAAACGGCAAAAGAGCGGAAGGAGCCTGATCAATAACGGCTATGTTTACGCGCTTTCATTAGCTGTTTATTGTACTGCCTGGACCTATTATGGCAGTGTGGGAAGGGCTTCAACACATGGACTGGAATTCCTGACCATCTACCTGGGGCCAACCATCATGTGCGCTGCCTTCTGGCCCGTCCTGCGGAAGATCATCAGGATCTGTAAAACACAACGCATCAACAGCATTGCGGATTTCATTTCCACCAGGTATGGCAAGAACTTCTCCATCGCCAGCCTCGTCACCATCAGCTGCGTGGTGGGCATTATCCCCTATATCGCCATTCAGCTGAAGGCGATATCCGCCAGTTTTGAACTCCTCAGCGCGGGCAACAACCCGCAGGCCAGCCCGGTAAATGACACCACCTTCTATGTAACGATCGCCCTTACCCTCTTCATCATCTTTTTCGGGACCCGATCAGTAGACGCATCTGAAAAACATGAAGGATTGGTAGCTGCTATTGCAGCAGAATCAGTGGTGAAATTCCTGGCTTTTATCGCTGCTGGCATTTTTATTACCTATGGCATCTTCAATGGTGCAGGGGACATATTCAGCCGGGCAATGGAAAGAAAAGAGTTACAGCACCTGTTCACCCTGGGAGGTGAAGGTGCAGGACCATCAAGCTGGTTATCCACCCTGGTCCTTTCCATGTTTGCCATCATCTTTCTCCCCAGGCAATTCCAGGTAGGGGTGGTGGAAAACCTGCGGGAGGTCCACCTGAAAAAAGCCATCTGGCTGTTTCCCTTATACCTCTTTGCCATCAATATTTTTGTGCTGCCCATTGCCATTGGCGGCATGCTACTGGGCACCGGTTCAGATGCAGACATGTATGTCCTGAGCATCCCCCTCGCACATGGCCAGCAATGGCTGAGCCTCTTTATTTTCATCGGGGGATTCTCCGCAGCAACAGGTATGATCATCGTGGAAACCATAGCCCTTTCCACCATGGTTTCCAATAACCTGGTGATCCCGCTGCTATTATCCCGCTCGCTGAGCGTGGGCAGCCAGGGTTCCCTGCAGACCACCATTCTCTGGGTAAGAAGGATCTCCATACTGTTGATCCTTTTGATCGCTTATGCCTACGACAAGGCAGTTGCAGAACAGTTCTCCCTGGTATCCATTGGCCTGGTATCTTTTGCAGCCGTTGCCCAGTTAGTACCGGCCCTGCTGGGAGGGATCTACTGGAAAGAAGCATCCAAGGCTGGCGCCATAGCCGGTTTGGTTACAGGCTTCCTCATCTGGACCATTACCCTTGTCATTCCTTCCATGGTGAATGCAGGCCTACTACCTGATGCCATCATGCAAGAAGGGATATTTGGGCAAGGCTGGCTCAGGCCCTATTCATTGATGGGCCTCAAAGGCCTTGATCCTATAACCCATTCCCTTTTCTGGAGCCTGTCCCTCAACACCCTGGTCTTTACCCTCACCTCCATGTACACCCGAAGATCAGTACAGGAAACCTACCAGGCGGAGATTTTTACCGACATCTTCGAGCAATCCAGGTATGCCGATAACAAGGTGGTCTGGAAAGGCAATGCCAGTGTACGCGACCTGAAAGGACTGTTACAGACTTTCCTGGGGGAAGAACGGGCGGAGAAGATCCTCGTCAACTATGCCAACCGCCACAAGATCGACCTCGCCGTGAAGCGGGCAGATCCCAGGCTCACCAACTTCACGGAAAAGATACTTTCAGGGGTAATTGGTTCGGCCTCGGCGCATATCATGGTCACCAGTGTGGCCAAGGCGGAAGAGCTGGGCATTGAGGAAGTGGTGAACATGCTGAGGGAATCCCAGCAGATCATTGAACTCAATAAGGAACTGCGGAAAAAATCCAGCGAGCTGGCAAAAGCCGGGGAACAACTGCAGGCGGCCAATAGCCAGCTCAGGGAAATGGATGCCATGAAAGATGAATTCCTCTATACCGTGACCCATGAGTTGCGCACACCGCTCACCTCCATCCGTGCGTTGGCTGAGATAGTGCACGATAACCCCGACCTGCCCGATGAACAACAACAACACTACCTGGGGGCGATCGTGAAAGAAACCGAAAGGTTGAGCCACCTGATCACGCAGGTACTTAACCTGGAGCGCTATGAATCGGGCAGGCAAAAATTGCACATGAGTTCAGTTAACCTCACCCAACTCATCAGGGACGTGGCGGATGCAACCCTGCCCCTGATAAAGGAAAAACAGGTTGAACTGAAACTACACCTTCCCGACAGTATGCTGCTGGTGGAATGCGACAAGGACCTCGTCAGCCAGGTGATCTATAACCTGCTGTCCAATGCCATCAAGTTCACTCCCGAAGAAGGAAGCATCAGCATCACCACCCGCCATAATTATGATGAGGTGCAGGTATGGGTGGCAGATACCGGGAAGGGGATCCCGGAAGACCTGCATGAGCTCATCTTTGACAAATTCTTCCAGGCCAGGAACCAGACCCTTACCAAACCGCAAGGAAGCGGGCTGGGGCTGGCCATCTGCAAAAAGATCGTGGAATTACACCAGGGCAAAATATGGGTGGAAAGTAAACCGGGACTAGGTTCAACCTTTATCTTTACATTACCATCCACAAAAACCTTTTTCCTGAATGGATAATAAACAGAAGATCCTGGTTGTTGATGATGATCCCTACATTCTGATGTCGCTGGAATTCCTGATGCAGAAGAACGGCTACGACGTAATGGTGGCCCGCAATGGAAAGGAAGCGATGGAATTACTGGAACAAGGACCCGCATTGGTTTTATTGGATATCATGATGCCGGATGTCGACGGCTATGCCATCTGCAAGCACATCAAATCGACCCCGGAACTGAAGGATATCATTGTGGTCTTCCTCAGTGCCAAGACCAAGGAAGCCGATATCAGGAAAGGTTATGACCTCGGCGCGTCCCTCTATATCAGCAAACCATTCTCCACCCGCGACCTGATGAAAAAGGTAAAGGAATTGCTGGAAGCAGCATGACCCCCAACTCCACCTACCAGGATCTTCCCTGAAAGAAGACAGCATTGGCATTCTCGCCAAATTCAAGTAAATTATCCTTGGAAAGAAGATAAGTACAATAGAGGTGGATGGAAAGCTGTGCAAAGTTGACGGGGCAACTCACCCCATCCATCCTGTTGTGGCAAAACAGTCAATAGTTCCCCAAAAGACCGCCCTGCAAAACATTCCGCTACTCTTTTTTTGTTAAATCATTGAATATTCTACAACAATTGGTTGTAGAACTATAGCTTTGCTGAATACCCATGGTTGCCAAACGCCATATATATAACCCCAGGCTATTTAAGATCAAATGGCTGATCGCGGCGGCGGCCATCCTTTTTACTTTCATCCTCGGCCTAAGCCTGGTATCCCTTCCCTTTACGACCAAGCAGAACAGGAGCATTGTCCTGAATACGGTTGAAGAAGAGGCAAAAAGCGGTGGCGGCAGTGGCATCAATGAAGAGCATCACAGTGGCAAGCCCATCCACCACCAGTTCATGGATTATGCGGCCATGATGGAAATACTGAAAGTAGCTGAAAAGCAATTCATCGTCCCCCACTCCATTGGGTTCATATCCTCCAAGCACGCACAGCGCTTCTCCCCTCCTCCCGAAGCCTGACCAACCCTTCTTTCCTTTTATTGACCCTGGCAACAATCGGGCTTTGTTACTGCCCAGCGTGCCACCCTATTTCTAACATGACAAATTTCTTTGTATGCGTCGACTGCAACATTATGTTAGCAACCTGTCGTCTGACTTTCCTGCATCCGTAGTAGTATTCCTCGTTGCCCTTCCCCTTTGCCTGGGCATTGCCCTTGGCTCCAACGCCCCGCTTTTCTCCGGTATCATTGCAGGGATCGTTGGCGGTATAGTCATTGGGATTTTCAGCGGTTCCCATTTGAGCGTGAGTGGACCGGCCGCCGGACTAACCGCAATTGTAGCCGCAGCCATCGCCAAACTTCCCCATTTTGAAGCCTTCCTGCTGGCAGTGGTCATTGCCGGCGCTTTTCAATTGGCCCTGGGCTACCTGAAAGCAGGTGTCCTTGGCGATTACGTCCCTTCCTCCGTGATCAAGGCAATGCTGGCAGCCATAGGCCTGATCCTGATCCTCAAACAGCTTCCCCACCTGGTAGGTTATGATGCGGATTTTGAAGGGGACGAAAGCTTCCGCCAGCCTGATGGCGAAAACACTTTCACCGGAATCTTTACCGCCCTCAATTATTTTATGCCCCTGGCGGCAGCGATCGGGCTTGTTTCCCTGGGGATCATGGTCTTTTGGGAAAAGTTCCTGGCGGCCAAAAGCAAGTTTTTCCAGTTGGTACCGGCACCACTGATCGTCGTTTTGGCAGGGGTTGGGATCAATGCCTGGTTCCTTCAAAACATGCCCGAATATGCCCTGCAAAGCAAGAACCTGGTGAAGATACCAGTGGCAGAGTCCTTCCAGGGTTTCCTTTCCTTCTTCACTTTCCCTGACTGGAAGCAATTGACCAATATCCAGGTCTGGGCCAGCGCCCTAACCCTGGCCATCGTGGCCAGCCTGGAAACCCTGCTCAACATTGAGGCAGCAGATGAACTAGACCCCTACCAACGCGTTACGCCTACCAACAGGGAGTTGAAAGCCCAGGGGATCGGCAATATGCTATCGGGCTTGCTGGGTGGCTTACCGGTTACCTCGGTGATCGTAAGGACCTCGGCCAATGTCAATTCAGGCGCCAAGTCAAAGATGTCCGCCATCCTGCATGGCATCCTCCTGCTGCTTTGTGTGGCCTTCATCCCTAAAATACTGAACCTTATTCCTTTACCCGCCCTTGCGGCCGTTTTGATCTACACGGGCTTCAAACTGGCCAAACCCTCCATTTTCAGGGAATTTTACACCAAGGGATTCGACCAGTTCGCCCCCTTCCTTATCACCATCCTGGCCATTTTATTTACCGATTTATTGATGGGAATCATGATCGGATGCCTGGCAGGGCTTTTCTTTGTAATGCGAAGCAATTTCAAATCAGCTGTATTTGTGGTAAACGATGAGAACCGTTACCTGTTCCGCTTGCGCAAAGACGTATCCTTCCTGAACAAGCCGATCATCAAAAGGAAATTGGAAAAAGTGCCGGAAAACGCCTACGTGCTGATCGATGCAACAAGGGCCGACTTTATCGACAAGGATGTGATAGAAGTGATCGAAGATTTCATGAAACACGCCCATCTCAAGAACATCAACACAGAATTGAAGAAAAGCCTGTATAAAGAACAGGGATTCAGCAAATACCATAACCAACAAAATATACCAGCATGAATGCATACGAAAGATTATTACTGGAGAATAAAGCCTGGGCCGTTGAAAAGGTAGCGGATGACCCCGAATATTTCAGCAGGCTGGCTCACCTGCAAACACCCGAGTTCCTCTGGATCGGCTGCAGCGATAGCCGGGTACCGGCCAATGAGATCACCGGAACCCAACCCGGCGAGATCTTCGTACACCGGAATATCGCCAATATGGTGGTCCATACCGACCTCAACCTGCTCAGCGTACTTGACTATGCCGTTGAACACCTTAAGGTGAAGCATGTGATCGTTTGTGGTCATTACGGCTGTGGCGGGGTGAAGGCCGCTATGACCCAGCACAACTTCGGCATCATCAATAAATGGCTGCGCAATATCAAGGATGTGTACCGTTTCCATCGGGAAGAAGTGGATAGCATCCCTGATATGGAAGAGAGGACCAACAGGCTGGTTGAACTGAATGTTCAGGAGCAGGTGATCAACCTGGCCAAGACCAGTATCATCCAGAAGGCCTGGAAGGAATTCCAGCGTCCCCACCTGCATGGCTGGGTCTACGGCCTGAAAGACGGCTTGATCAAGCCGGTTTTCGACATGCCACCCGGAACGCATATCGATGAAATTTACGAGTTTGACGACCTTTAACCGAGCTAAGGATAAGAAGGGCACCCAATGGTGGTGCCCTTTTTTTATGAATACCTTCCGGGCAGCGTCCCATCCTGTTTTTCTCATGTCATTTTTCAGTAGGTTTGTTGCACTATGTCCATTTCGGTTCAGTCTTTAGTGAAGGTCTATGACCAACAAACTGCAGTCAACAACGTTTCCTTTGAGGTACGCAAAGGCGAGATCGTAGGCTTCCTTGGCCCTAACGGCGCCGGGAAATCTACCACCATGAAGATCCTGACCGGTTATTTGCTCCCTACCGGAGGACGGACCGTTGTGTGTGGCATCAACGTGCAGGACCAGCCCCTGGAAGCCAAGGGCAAGATCGGCTACCTGCCGGAAGCCAATCCCCTCTATTTTGACATGTTTGTGCGGGAATACCTTCATTTCATGGCCGATGTGCATACCCTTCCCGACAAGGCAAAAAGGGTTGAAGAGGTGATCACCATGGTAGGACTCGGACCGGAAAGCAACAAGAAGATCGGACAGCTCTCGAAGGGATACAAGCAAAGGGTTGGGTTGGCCGCAGCACTCATCCATGACCCTGAAGTCCTGATCCTTGACGAACCCACTACAGGTCTGGACCCCAACCAGATAATTGAGATCAGGGAATTGATCCGCCAATTGGGCGCCAGCAAAACCGTACTTTTCTCTTCCCATATCCTGCAGGAAGTAGAAGCCATATGCGACAGGGTGGTCATCATCAACAAGGGAAAGCTGATCGCTGATGATTCACTGGCCAACCTGAGGCAACACAATAACCAACCCATCCTTAGGGTTCAATTTGCAGAACCCCTTGAAAGCCAATGGCTGGAGAGGAACGTCAGCAATATGGCGAACCTTACCCGGATCAGCCCGCAGGAATGGGAGATCAGCTCATCCGACCTAAATGAAACCAAGAAGCAGGTCCTGGAAATGGCCGTGGCCAATAACCTGAACATCATCTCCCTGCAAACAGGGAGCAAGGGATTGGAAGAGGTATTCCGGGAACTGACGAAGGCCTAAAGCCAGATTCCCTTATTTTTGTTTGCTTGCTATCCGCAAATACATTGTAAAACAAACCAAGCTAAATTAAACATGAGCTACATTACCGAAGTCCATGCCAGGCAAATTCTCGACAGCCGTGGCAACCCAACTGTTGAAGTGGATGTTATCACCGACGAAGGCGCATTGGGTCGCGCCGCGGTACCAAGTGGAGCCAGCACCGGTATTCACGAAGCCGTAGAATTAAGGGATGGTGACAAAAAGAAATACGTAGGCAAGGGCGTATTGAAAGCAGTAAAGAACGTAAACGATGTTATTGCAGATAAACTGCTGGGCTGGGAAGTTGCAGACCAGGCCGGCATCGACAACCTGATGATCCAGCTGGACGGCACGGCCAACAAGGGCAAACTGGGTGCGAACGCAATCCTCGCGGTGAGCATGGCCGCTGCAAAGGCAGCAGCCCAGGAAGCCAACCTTCCCCTTTACCGTTACATCGGTGGCACCAATGCCAGGACCCTGCCCATCCCCATGATGAACATCCTGAATGGTGGTGCGCACGCAGACAACAAAATTGATTTCCAGGAATTCATGATCATGCCCGTGGGAGCGCCAGACTTTAGCGAAGGGCTTCGCTGGGGCGTTGAGATCTTCCATACCCTGAAGAATGTATTGAAGAAAAAAGGCTACAGCACCAATGTGGGTGATGAAGGTGGTTTCGCTCCCAACATCCAAAGCAACGAAGAGGCGATCGAAACCGTATTGGAAGCGATCACCGCTGCAGGCTATAAAGCTGGTTCACAGATCGTTATCGCAATGGATGCCGCCAATAGCGAACTCTGGGATGCCAAGGCCAAGAAATATGTATTCCACAAAAGCGATGGCAAGAAGCTGTCCAGCGAGCAACTGGTGAAATACTGGGAAAGCTGGGTGAAGCAATACCCCATCGCTTCCATTGAAGACGGCATGGCGGAAGACGATTGGAACGGCTGGAAAATGCTGACCGAGGTCATTGGTAAAAAATGCCAGCTGGTGGGTGACGACCTGTTCGTAACCAATGTAGAGCGCCTGCAGCAAGGAATTGATAAGGGCATCGGCAATGGATTGCTGGTGAAAGTGAACCAGATCGGTACCGTAACCGAAACCATCAATGCGGTTACCCTTGCCCAGCACAACGGCTACAATACCATCATGAGCCACCGAAGCGGCGAGACCGAAGACACCACCATTGCTGACCTGGCAGTAGCCCTGAATTGCGGACAGATCAAGACCGGTAGTGCCAGCCGTACCGACCGTATGGCCAAATACAACCAGCTGATCCGTATCGAAGAGATGCTGGCAGAAAACGCCGTATATCCGAAAGGAAAGATTAAATTTGGTAAATAACCCATAAGGGAAGGGTAGTTCGGCAGCGAGCTACATTGAGGCCAGGCTACCCTTCCTTTTCTAATGAATTGACATTGAAAAAGTTGCCTTCCTTCCTCAAGAACAAATACCTGCTCACGCTGGCGGGTTTCTGTATTTGGATGGTCTTCTTTGATGACCGGGATGTGATCACCACCCATTTCCGGTACAAAAAGGAACTACGGCAACTGGAAGAAAGCAAGGAATATTACCAGGGCCAGCTGACCGCGACGCGTGCAGAACTGGATAAACTGCAAACAGATCCCGCCCTGCTGGAAAAATATGCCCGTGAAAAATACCGGATGAAAAGGGATAACGAAGACCTCTTCGTTGTGCCATCTACTGATAATCAATACCCTGAAGAATAATCTACCTGTTGTTGACCGACATTATCGCCAAACTTTCTAAATTATTTTTTGGTTAAGGCAATAATATCACCCTCACCCCGTTTTTAGTATCGGACGAACCCGACTGGACCTCGGGTATTTATAACTGGACAAAAAAAATGGTTTGCGTATGTCAATCTTTACTCAGGAAGATTTACTGCTGTATTTGTACAAAGAAACTTCCCCCGAACAAACTGCTGCTATTGAAGCAGCCCTCAAACAAGACTGGTCACTTCGTGAGAAACTGACCATCCTGCAGGAATCTATCAAGGAATTAGAACAGCCACTGCAATCGCCCAGGATGGAATCCATCCTGAATGTTTTGGCCTATGCCCGCGAAACAACCGTGGAAACGACTCATTAATGCATTGATTTGCATTAAATTCGTGGCCGGTTTTTTCCACACATGACAACCAGGGAACGTTACCAGCACGTAATAGATTATTTCCAACAGCATGCCCCCAATGCTGAAACGGAATTGTTGTACGACAATCCTTTCCAGCTTTTGGTGGCTGTTGTTTTATCTGCCCAATGCACCGATAAAAGGGTGAACCTGACCACTCCTGCCCTGTTTGAGCGCTATCCGGATCCGGAATCACTGGCCAATGCCAGCTACGATGACCTCTTCCCGCTGATCAGGAGCATTTCCTATCCCAACAACAAGACAAAACACCTGCTGGGCCTGGGGAAAAAACTGGTGGAAGAGTTCGGTGGCGAAATACCGATGACCGTAGAGGAACTGGTAAAACTCCCCGGGGTTGGCCGTAAAACTGCTAATGTCATTACCTCTGTGATCGATGCCCAACCCAATATGGCCGTTGATACCCATGTTTTCAGGGTGTCAGCCCGGCTGGGACTGACCAGGAAGGCCACTACTCCCCTGGCCGCGGAAAAGCAACTGATCTCCCACCTGCCCAAGGACCTGATCCATAAGGCCCATCATTGGCTTATCCTTCATGGCCGTTATGTCTGTACCGCCCGTAATCCCAAATGTGAAGCCTGCGGCCTGAGTGGAATCTGTAAATTTTATAGCGCATCAAGAAAAAAGAACAGGCCTTCGAAAGCACAGTAACCCGCTTGTAAATTCCCTGGTTTTCAAATATTTATCTCCCTTCCTTCCCCTTCACTGGGGAATTTTACGATTGCCTGGCCAGTTTTTACGCTAAAAAGAGGCCGTCCCGCATACAAAAAAGGTGGAAAACTCGTTTAATAGACAGTAATCCGAATTCTATCAAAATCTGGTCTATGAAAACAAAGTTCTACCTCGCAGAACTGGTATTGGCCAGCCTATTCCTGGGCTCCATACTTTTCGAGGACAAATCATCCCCCGCAACCAATGAGTTGCCGATAAGGGAAACCAAAATAATGCCCACGGAGGCGAAAGTGGCACTGGCTGCCAAAACACCCAATGGCAAGAAAGCCTTGCTGGCGAGTAATTCCACCTACCTGCAAAAGAAGGCCAACAAAAAGATCAGGATGGTGAACGAATCCTATGGCAAATCAGCCATTGCCGCCAGTAACAAGAATGCGGTAAAAGCCCCAGCTAAACTGGTGAACCTGAAACCCAGGATCAATACGGTGATGGCGGCCAAGATCGTACCCCTTCAACCGAAGAATTCCATCAACCCGGAACTGATATCAGCTGCCAGGGAAGTTCCCACCCAGGAACTGTCAGGTGAACCCGTGGCCAGGCAGGAAAAAAAGCAGCCTGCCGCCAATACCAGGACAATTGTGACAAATGTAGCCTATCCGGCCAAGGCAAATGAGACCATGAAGGTGAAGGTGAATAACGAAACAGTAACCACCCGTAACCTTACACTGGTTGATAATTCCGCCATTGACGCGGCCGAGGAAACAGAATCCAAAACGGTGAAGTACCGCGGCAAACTGAATGTGAAATACCACTTACTGAAATACATTCCACCCCAATATGATGGCTTCTCTGAAGAGATCGGAACCAACCGCTATGATGCACAGGAACTTACCCGGAAAGCCAACAAACTGGCCAATATGGCTAAGCAGAGGGGATACAATACCGAATATGCCTTCCTGATCGACATGGGAATGAAATCGAGCAAGAAGCGCTTTTTCGTGATCAACCTGAAGACCATGAGCATAGAAATGTCAGGCATGGTAGCGCATGGTAAAGGCAAGGAAAAATTCTCTATCGATAAGGACTATTCAGACCAATCCGGCAGCAGGTGTACCTCACTCGGCATCTATAAAATGGGCAGGCAATATGAAGGTGATTTCGGGATGTCCTACAAGATGCATGGCCTTGACCCCACCAACAAGAATGCGGAGAAAAGGGCCATCGTATTGCATGCCATGGGCGTAATACCCAATGAGGAAACCAACTTCCCCATCTGGCAAAGTGAAGGTTGTCCCTCCGTTTCCCCCGACTTCCTGGAATCCCTCAAGGGCGTAATGGAAAAAAACAAAAAGCCCATCCTCATGTGGATCTTTGATGACAACTACCTGCCGGATGAGGCCACCAATACTGGCGACGCAGGTCAATAAACTGAAAACCATAAGATTAGATAGATAGAATAGCAAGACCAGAGAATAGATTAAAAAAGCCTGTCAGCCCGACAGGCTTTTTTAATGGCCGGACAACTGTAAAATTTTCATAATAAATGCCGGGCGGAAAGGCCCTGATTTCCGGTATCGCTGGACAAAAGACTAATTTTGTACTATTAACTACCTAAAGGCAAGCGATGGAACCATTTTTACCCAAAGACCCGAAGATCAGGACAAGTCTATCTTTCAGGCCCCTGGTGAATGCGATCGAGAAAAAGGCTGTTTCCGGAAGCAAGGGAGCCAGTAAACTCTATGCCCGTTTATTTGCCCGTATCCGCCGCTATCCTGAACTGCTTGCCACCATTGATAATGAAGATATCCTGGCCCAACAGGCGGAATGGGTAGATATGCTCATGACCACCCTCTTCCCTGTTTCGGTTTCTGATGAAAAGGACCTGTATGCTGTCGGTGTGCCTTTCTCCTATAAAGTGGTCTATGCTTCGCAGTTGTTCAGGGAACATTTCCTGGACGAGGCGGGTAACCTGAAATACAAACCCGAATACAACCTGCCGGAACACCCGGTCAATTTTGAGCACTCCATTGCCTATAAACTGATCCTCTCTAAGTTCTATAACCAGAAGATCGATGGCAACATCTCCACCATCCATCATTTCATCAATGAGGAAACCGGGCTGATCAACTATGTAGAATTGGAGCTGGACCCAACCTTTATTGATGTTATAGCCTTAACAGAACTCCCTGAGCTGGGGGCACAAAAGATCCATTGCTGTAACATCAGTGAATTATCCAAGATAGACAAGCTGGAAGAATACTTGCCCCTGGAAAACTTCAGGTTTGAGGGTTTCACCATTGTCCGGCTCAAGGATGTAACCCACCGGGAGGTATTGAACAAGATCAAAACAACCCTGCTGGAACTAAATTCCATCCAGGACAATACAGTATTTGCCCGGTTGGAAAGGGATATCCAGGCATTGATCGGCATCAGTGACGCCAAGATGGGCATCACGCCCTTCTTCAGGGTTAATAACCAGTATGTCATCTCCGAAGAGTTCACCAAACACAGCCTTTTGCTGCACCCGGTGAACGGCATGGCCACCAGGCAGGACCTTTGCAAGGCCTTCATTGACCTGTTTAAAACCAGCGACCGTCCCATCCTTTTTTCCGAGATCAATGAATCAACCATTAAGGAATATCAATTCCTGGAAAGGATTTTGGAGCAGGGATACAGAAGCGCCGCATTTTTCCCATTGAAGGACGACGGCGAATTATTAGGAGTACTATCTGCGGTACACCATGAACCCTGCAAACTGCAGGCCCAGCACCTGGAACCGGTAACCAGTTCCCTTCCCCTATTCGTACTGGCATTAGAGAAGTCCGCCGAGATCCTGGCGAATGAAGTGGATAAGGTGGTAAAGCGGCACTTTACCGCTGTACAGTCTTCTGTTGAATGGAAGTTTACCGAGGCTGCCCTGCATTACCTGCTCAACAAAAGAATGGGAAAGAAGGCGAAGATCGAGCAGATCGTTTTCGACCAGGTGTACCCGCTATTCGGCGCTATTGATATCCGCAATTCCTCGATTGAACGCAACAATGCGACCCAAAAGGACTTGCTGGAACAACTGGAAGCTACCGGGGAGATCATCCGGCAGGCCCAGCAATTAAGTAGCCTGCCGATCCTGCAGGAAGTGGCCTATCGCATTGAAAAATACCGTTACAGCGCTTCCAACATCCTGTTCACTGGGGATGAGGTGACCATTGACGCCTTCCTGAAGGAGGAAATGGTGGAGTTGCTGGAGCACCTGAAATTGATCCTGCCGGAAATGAAGGACAGGATCGAACAGTATTTCCAGCAAATTGATGAGAAGGCCAAGCTGATGGTCCACCATCGCCATCATTTTGAGGAGAGCATTACGCTGGTCAATCAGGAGCTATCGAGGTTCATTGACCAGGAACAAGAAACCGCCCAGAAGATATACCCCCATTATTTTGAACGCTTTGTTACGGACGGCATTGAATTCAACATGTATATCGGCCAGTCCATAACACCGGGCCGGCCCTTCGACAACTTCTTCCTGAAGAACCTAAAAATGTGGCAACTGACCACCATGGCCAATGCTGCCATTTTGGTTGACCAACTTCAGGAGAAACTGCCCATTCCATTACAAACCACCCAGCTGATCCTGGCCCATAGCACCCCACTTTCCATCAGTTTCAGGAATGCGGAAAGGAAATTTGATGTGGATGGCGCCTATAATATTCGGTATGAGATCATCAAAAAACGGATTGACAAAGTACACCTTAAGAACTCCAATGAACGCCTGACCCAACCGGGAAAGATTGCTATCGTCTATTCCCAGCCCAAGGAAGCATCGGAATACCTCGATTACATTGAATTCCTCCAGAACAAGAAATTACTCAAGGACGACCTCGAGGAACTGGAACTGGAAGAACTGCAAGGGGTGGTGGGCTTAAAAGCCCTTAGGGTAGGCATCAATATGGTACCAGCTGTATCGGAAAATGAGGAAGGGTTGCCCAAAGTCACTGCCTCGGCATAACTGGGAGCCCTGCCGGCCCGATGTCAAAACTGGAAACCCGCGGATAGGAAAGGCAAGCCACCGTCATCTGAAAGCGCATAGCTGACCGTGAAAACATACCTGCCTGCAGGGGCAAACCACAAGCCTGCTCCATACCCACGGTGCCAGATACCGGATGATTCACCGGGATACCATACACGGCCGATATCATGGAATAATACCAGGCCGGTAGCCAGGGGAAGGATATAGCCCCTGAGGTCCGCCAGCCTAAGGCGAAGGTCTATATTATTGTAAAACTGGTTTTCCCCGGCAAAGCGAAACTTCCTGAAACCCCGCAGGTTGTCATGCCCTCCAAGGTATTGGGCATTGAAAAACTCATAAGTCCCGGCATTGAACCCGCCTCCTAACCTCACGGCTATGACCAGGTTCCCTTTTGCATTGAAACTGGTGTAACAGCTCAGGTCCGTACGGCCATAGGCAAAAGCATAGGCTTCCTTGTTCAAGCCTCCCAGCCATCTCATAAAGGTATTCCAATAAAGCCCCCGCGTCGGTATCACCTTATTGTTCCGGTTGTCCACCACCGCCTGAAATTGCCAACCCATATAGGTCTTGGGCCGGTACAGGGATACCTGGTCCAGGCCGCTTTCGGGACTGGTAATGAACCTTCCCCTGTTATCTGTACTATCGATCCAGTAATGCTGGAAGACAGGCCCGGTCAGCAGGGAAAATGAAGGGCTGGGATCAGCCTTTAGCAAAGCGCCGCCTTCCACGATATTAAAGCGGCTTCGGTAATAGTCAATTTTCTGGCTGCCCTTATTGGGGAACTGGGTACCATTGCCAAAGCCAAAAAAGTTCTGGGTGTTATTGGGCGCCCTGAAATTGGCCAGCAATCGTAGGTCGAGGCGGCCGATAAGGTCCACCAGGTCCAGCCGGTAGTTAAAATTATAGGCCCCGGTGGCAACAGCATAGCTGCCGCGCAATTGGTGCTGGGCACTAAAGGGTTCCTTGGCGAAAGCATGCCGGGTAGCCTTAAAGCCAAGACCAAGGAACAGGCCATCATCAGGGTTAATGGCCACGGAAACCAGTGGCGCAGTAACATTGTATTTAAAGGTGCGACGATCAAAGTCCATGGGAAACCAGGCCCCAACGCGCTTTACCCTCAGGCCTTTGTCGCCATCTACCACCGCAGAGTCCTTTTTGTTGATATAGGCAATGGCCTTGGTTGGGCCACTACCCTCCAATGCTGTTATTACCGTATCCCTGCCGCCGCCACCGATAATGCGTACCAGTGGCCCGGCAGACAAATCGCCGCTGAGATGGAAATGGTCTGCACCAGCCAGGCCGTAGAGCCTCACTTCCCTGGTGACAGAAGGGTCAAATTCCCGGTCATAAATGGCATCCTTCTTCTTTCCGGATTTACTGATCGGATAGACCCTGACCCGCAACTTGCCATCGGCGTTACGAACCAATTCAAACCATTCCCGTTTGTCGGAGCCGGCAATGCTGACTGACCTCGAGAGAAAGCGGTAATAGTCCAGCATTTCCTGTTCAAAGTATTGGCGCCTTTCCCTTAAGGTTGCAGCAATGCCCGGAGCAGCCTGGCTGCTGATCTCTTTGGGTTGGCGGAGTAAAGCCTGGTCAATAAGGCTATCTGTTATAACAGGCAGGAAGTCGGCAACAGCCTTTCTCCAATCCTTTTCGCCAACCGCATTCAGGAAGGAGCGATCAAAGAACCGGGCGTTGAAATTAAAGGTATTGATATTCCTTGCCCTGGCCCTGAAGCCCTGGAATTTGGGCTGCACCCAATCCCGGCTGAACATCCTTGGGAAAATTCCCTGGTTGGTAAAGAATACCTGGTCCCGGTCCCTGGGGATCGGAAAATAGACCTTCATTCCCTTCTCCCCCCGTACACCCCAGCGCCATTGGTCCTCATGCCGGTCAAAATCCATGAGGAACATATCCAATAAGCGGGCCTTCAATACAGCCTGCTGGTCAACCAGGTTATCATTGTCTTCTTCGATGGAAGCGATAACCTTGCTGGAACTATAGGTCTTCTTCATACCTTCCGGCTCACGGGGCTCAAAAAGGTAGAGATGACCGGCAAAATCCTTTCTGTTGGGACCAAGACGCGGGTCGTCCGGAACATAAACCAGCCGGGGCGGAAGATAGGGTATGCCTAATGCCCTGGCAAAGTCCGGAACAGAAAGGGCCGCAAACGGATAAGACGCAGAGATTCCATCCGTAACCACATCCTTTACAAAAGTGCGGCGGAACTCTTCAGGCAGGGTTTTATCGGGATACTTTTCAATGCTGCGGATAACATACTCCCGACCGGCACTATCCATCAACCGGAGGGAACGGGATTGAAAGCCCCCGCCGCGCTGGCCGGTGACCAACCCGCCTTTCTCACGACCTATATCCAAAACCGGGACCTTCACGGGTGTCGACCATTCGCTGCGGTAATTGGCACCCAGCAGGCGGGACTTGAACTTGCCCGCAGAATAATAAGGCGCAGGTACTGTTACGATCGAATCGGGAAAGAGAACAGTTTCCTGCTGAACGGTATCTTTTACATAGAGGGGCAGGTCAGCAAGACCTGCATGGTACAATGGCTCCCGGATGCCGGGACGATAAAAGGAAAGATCAACCTTCCCATTGCTCCTCACTTCGATCACGCCAAAACCAAGTCCTTCATCTACAAAAAGGGCATGCTCACCCTTCCTGACCCTGGTCTGGTGGATGCCTGCCCCGCTAACAATATAATGCTGGCCATTCTTCTCGATATGCTGAAGGCTATGTTCATGGCCTGCCAGCCGGAGACAATTAGGATGGGTGGATAATATAGTATCCATCCTTTGGACCATCTCTTTATACAAAGGATGCTTGAGGTCCTGGATGTTTCCGAAGCCACCCCTTACCAAAGGGTACAAGGAGCCAATCAATGGAAGCGGAAGATAAGCGTTAGGGGAAGCGTCGGTGAGGGGAAACAAATGTTGCTTGAACCTGTAATAGCCCCCATGGATGCCATAGGATTGAAAGGGGTGGTGGGTAACGAACAACAAGAGTTTATTACGGTAGTGATATACCAGCTCCTGCAAACGCAAGGCAACATCATCCTCCGACTGGCAATCACAATCGCTTTCGGAACCCGGACGATTTTCCTGTTGCAGCCACCATTGGCTATCCATGAAAACCACTGCAACCTGTGAAGACAATTCCACCACTTCGGGTCCGGGGCAACCCGGTGAAGGAAAGAAACGAATGGAGCTATCCCGGAGGGACCGGATGAGGTTGGCCTGGCGGTTGACTTGCTGTGCGCCATAGGAACGGCCCTTTGCCCAATCATGGTTACCCGGCACGAAGAATACCTGGGTAGCAGGAAGTTTGCTGACCAGTGCCTGCCAGATCAATATTTGCTCCTTGCTGCCGTAGGATTTATCACTCATCGGCGGAAGCCCGAGGGGATAAATATTATCACCCAGGTAGATCAGTGAAGTATTCGGTTGTTGCAAAAGTCCTGATTGCTCAAGGGCTGTAATGACAGGTTGTTCATCCTTGACCAGCGCGCCGGCATCGCCAACCAATACGATCCTTTGCACCACACTATCCTGTTGCCCAAAGGAAAGAAAAGGAGAAAGCAATAGCAGGGGAACTATTAACCAATACCATAAATTACATCGACCCTTACCATTCATAGATCAATTGTCATTTTCTGTATGGAAATACCAGGAGACTGGCCTTTGATTGCCTTCCTTCGTTGGTGATGTACATTTCGCCATCAGGGCCGAATGCGATCCCTTCAGGCTGGGGAAAGATATCAGGGTTGATGCCATATACAGCCAGTGGTTCACCTGCCGCGTTGCATCTCAATAGTACTTTACCTATTGATGCGATGATATACAGTTCATTGGTAACAGGATGGAAGGCTGCGGCAGAAGGCTGGCATTCCAGTGCATCATTCTTGGCAATTCTCCTGATCTCCTTCCATGCAATAGTGGCAATGGGTTGGCTGATGATGGCATCAGCAGTAAGATCCACCCGCCATATATTAACATAAGGCGCATTGGCACCGCAGGTCTTGCAGATCATTAAAAGTTGCCGGCTCCTGCTGTCATAACATAGACTCTCAAACTCTGTGAACTTATCGAAGTCACCCTTTATTACCTTCACCTCTTTTCCTGATCGGGAATCGATCTTGTGGATATTACCATTGCTCTTCAGCACATAATAGTGTTCCCCTACTGCTACGATATCTTCATAATCACCTTCCTTACCAAACTCCTGTTCAGTGAACTGACCGGTATTGGCATCAATAGTAAAAAGCACCCCATCCTCATCATTGATGCCCACCAACTTTCCGGGACTCGCATAGGTGATCCCTGAGATCTCACGAAGCGGCTTCTTGAGCAATACAGTCCTTAACGGCTTCTCCCCATAACCAGGAATAGCTGGCACAAAGGCCAAAGAATCCAGTCGGTTACAGGAAGTAAACGAAAGACCCAATATGCCCAGCAGGTGGAAGAATAGCATTCTTGGTTTTATAAGCATTTTATACAGGGACTTTGAAACAATCCTTTATTGTGTAAATTTAGCCGATAATACGGCAGAATGGAAGCAAATCACTCCTTAATTGCATTGGCTGAGCAGTACGTAAAGCAATTGTTCAATGACCAGGTACCATCAGCCTATCAATTCCATGACCTCCACCACACTGTAGGGGTGGTAGAGGCTGCCCGTACCATTGCATCCCATTACACTTTGACAGAGGAAGACAGGACCGCATTGATGTTGGCCGCCTGGTTCCATGATACCGGCTATAGCCGCCAATATGAAGGCCATGAACAGGCAAGCGTGGAAATCGCGAGGGCATTCCTGCATGCCAGGAATATTCCTGATCCGCTGATCGACAAGGTTAGCGCCTGCATCCTGGCCACCCAAATGCCGCAGTCGCCAAAATCAACCATCGAGGAGATCATTTGCGACGCCGACCTCTATCACCTGGGCACTACTGAATTTTCTACAGAACACAAACTATTAAGGAAGGAGTGGATACTGGTCTTTGGTAAGGATATCAGTAAAAAGGACTGGCGAAAAAACAATATTGCCTTCCTGCAAAAACACTCCTACTTCACGGAATATGCACGCACCCACCTGGAGCCGGTGAAGCAGGAACACCTGAAGCGATTGGTTGAAAAGAATGAAGCAGTAACAGCCGGGAAGTTGCCTGAATACAATCCCGAGAAAACAGCAGAGGTCATTGAGGCACTGGGAAAGAGCCCCGATAGCAATGGCCCGGACAATAAACCCAAGCAAAAGAAAGAATCGAGGACAGAAAGGGGTATCGCCACCATGTTCAGGATCATGAGTGACAATCATGTAAGCCTTAGCCAGATGGCAGATTCAAAGGCCAATATCATGATATCAGTAAACACCATTGTATTGTCCATCCTGGTTTCCGTACTGCTGGGAAAACTGCAATATTATCCCCAGTTCATCATACCCACCAGTCTCCTGGCTACCGTCTGCCTGAGTGCAGTGATCTTTGCCATTAGGGCGACAAGGCCCAATGTCAACAAAGGATATTTTACACAGGAAGATATCCGGATGAAGAAGATCAACCTTTTGTTCTTTGGAAACTTCTTCAAAATGGAATTACCGGATTATGAATGGGCCATGAAGGAGATGATGAACGACTCAGATTATCTCTATGGCAGCATGATCAAGGATATCTATTACCTGGGAAAGGTGTTGGCCAAAAAATACCACTACCTCAGGATCTCATACAATATCTTCATGTATGGACTGATCGTCTCGGTATTGGCATTTGCCATTGCAACCGTCATCGGCACCTTATAATCAGGTAAAGGGCAGGGCAGTTAATTAACCCATACCTCATCGCAAGCCAGCATCGCCTTGCGTTTTTTGTGCTGGCGCCAAATGGGCAGTTCAGGCTGGGGCAGGGCGATCACTTTTACGTACCTGGCTGGCACGCTTTCCTTTAAGGAGAACTGTACTTCCTTCCGCCTTATTGCATAGCCCTCCTGCTCGGGAAGTCCATGCTTCATTTCACCTGCCGGTTCGAAGTCCTTTCCATTGACCGAAACCCAAACCGAGATGGTTGAAGGAAGGAAGAACCAATGCCTGGGATCTTCGAGAAAACCAAGGGCAATACGATCCACTGTTTTCACTTCACCCATATCGAGGGTCGCCTGGAGTGGTTCATTATTGAAGCAAAGCCAGTTGTAACTGAAATCATCAAAACCATTATTGCCATCTACCAATATCCCGGCACTGGCAGCTGCATAATCCGGAATATGGGGACGCTCCAGTTGCACTCCTGCCCGGTAGGCAAGGTTGGGCCTGACCCCACCATTGAAAATGGAAGACCATTCCCTTTGGTAGGCTTGCAAATCCTTGCCGTCCTCATTCATCATACTCACTCCTTCTGCCCCACATCTTTTGATGAACTTATCATACCTGTCCCTGAATCCTTCCCTTACCTGCCACTCACCGCCAGTTGCCTTTTGGAAGATGCCATGCTTTTCCCGCCCATAGAAACGCGCCTGCTGGAAGGAAGCGTAATCCAGAGACAGCCTCAGTCTCAATACCCTTTCCAAATGCTGGGGCTCCTGTTCTACTGCTGCCTCTGCCTTATCAAGGATATGACTATAGTCTTCCATTCTGGCCGGGGAGAGGAACCTGCCGACCTCATTCACCGGGTTACCGTAGATATCAAGCGCGGCCTTCGTCTCAATGAGGGCATTATCCATTTGCTCGAGGTATTGCTGGATGAATAAACCAGCCTTGCCATAGTAGCCCTCCAGGAAATCATGTACGATGGAATCAACCAGGACACTGGGCTGCCATAACAGCCTCGCGATCAAATAGGCCTTTAATTCGGCCAGGTCACTATGATCGGCCCCGCTGCCCTGTGCGAAAACGCCTTTCACACCTTTCTCCTGCAGGTACTTATAATTGGGTTGCAAACAGTAAAGGTTCGGAAATGGTGAGAGGTAGTTGGTGAACTGGGTGCAGTAATCCCAGACAAAAATATTAGGTGTCTTTTCCTTCCAACCTTCCAGGTCCTTGCAGAAAGGCCGGGCAGTTGGTTCCTGGTAAAAGGGATAGGTCCTCAAAGCGTCAATGCTGCTTAGCATGATGGAAACATTCCTTGCCGGTTTGAGTTGCCGGGTGGGATGGGCGCTATACGTATAGGCCAGTGTGGAGAACTGATGCCCGGGAAAGGCAGCCGCCAGACGATTCACAAAGTTCACTAATGACCCCTGCGGGCCTCCCTCTTTTGCATCGGTTTTACTACATTGTTCACACTCGCAATAGATCGGTGAATCATTGGGACTGATAGACCAATACCTGGCATCAGGCCAGGCAGCGATTCTTTCGGCGAGTACTTTCTTAATAATCCTGAAAACAGCTTCGTTAGACAAGCAAAGTTGTGCGGGATTGCGTCCCTTACCTGTCAGGGCAAAATATTCCGGATGATCCCTGAAATAGTCTGCTGCAGGGAGAAGTTGTTCAAAACTATGGCCCCATAAGCCCCAATGGTCATCAAGGCGATGGAGGCGATGCCAATCGCGGTATTCCTCATCTGCCATGATCGGGAAATAGGCTTCCCGGTAGATAAATGCAGGTGATTCTCGTATATCCAGGCCGGCTGTTAATTCAAGCTTATCCTTGGGCATTACCAACGCAGGTCCCTGGTCATACTTCCGGCATCCGAGGTATTGTTCAATAAAATGATAGACCGCAAACACCACTCCCCTTCCTTCGCCTTCGATCAATAACCTTCCAGGCTTTGTCCTGATGCGAAAAGACTCTGGAGTTGAGAAAGTGCTGGGATTATCCAGGTATTTGGTATGGCCAATACTGATGACCATGGCCTGATGGTGCTGCTTTTTGGGGACCATTGGAATGGAAGCCCCGGTCACCTTTTGGAAATAGTCAGCAAAAACCTTAGCAGCCTTTTCTTCATATGCAGTTGGGCGCTCCGGCAACACCAACCCGAAACCAGTTTTTTTCCCTTCTGCGAGAAGGAGGTTTTGGGAGTAGGCATAACCAGCAGTCATCATTACCATGATCAGCGCGAGGAACTTTAGATACATAACCAACTTGGATACCCGGCAAATTAGAACATTTGCAAGAGGGTGAAAGTAATATCATACTGGTTATAGCTCTGCTTTTCCGCAATCCGCTGGTTGGTCCAAACCCCGGTTAGGTTTACAATTGTGTTGGTTTTGATGGTCTTCTGGATACCCATACCCGCCGAATGGGCAAGGAACCCAAGGAGATTATTGATCTGGTAGTTACGGCTCCTGTCATCGGGGCTGGTTCCCAATCCTCCAATAAAGGAGACATATTCATTAGGTTTTTTGAGGAAGAACCTGCTGGTCAGGGTATAGGCATGATACCACTCCCCTGCATCATTAATGATAAACCCACGGAAGTTGGTCCAGTTCTTTTTCCATGTCTTGCTGGCTGACCAAACACCCGACCAAACATTCTCACCGCCGGCATACAGGTACCGCGCACCCAATTCACCTTCCCAATTCTTACCCAGGTTTTTGAAGAGGGAATAACCTGCTCGCCATTGTGGCAATACATCATTGGTTGCCCATCCTGCCACCATGTAAGAATACAGGTACTGGTTGTGTTTCAGGTAACTCTCCAGCTCAAACTGCACACCTTGCTGGTTATTACGATCGGCAAAGTTTATCCTTCCCCCAATACTTCCTTTCTTATGGAAGCGCAGGTATTGTAAAGTGGTGATACTGGCCGTAGGGATATCATTATCGTAAATGCTCTGCAGGTGCATGACCCCAATTTGGTTGCGCTTGCTTTTGTACTGCAGGTAATTAACATAGGAGCGCAACTTCACATCGCCGGGATTGGATTGCAGCATTTGCCGGGCAGATTGGTAAGCTTTGGCATATTCACCCTTGGCTTCCAGTGCCTCGGTTTTCATGCTCTGGAACTTATAGGAAGCAGGCATGAGCAAAAGACCTTTCTCAATATAACCCAGTGCAGAATCGTAATGCTTCTCCTGGATCATGTTAGCAGAAAGGTATTGCAATGCGGCAGTATCCTTTGGAAAATCGGTATGCATCCTTGCCCATACCGCTGAGGCCGGCTTGATACTATCCTGCTTCATCAACCCTACACCATAACCCAACAACTGGTCATAATAGATTTGGGCGAAACGCTCATTGTCCGGATAGGACCTTGCCAAAAGGCCGGATGCATCAATAGCCTGTGCAGGCTTGCCGGATTCCAACAGGAAGGCCGACTGCTTCAACAGGAAGACAGAATCAACAGGATTGGCAGCCAGGCCCAGTTCACAATACCTGATCGCCTGGTCAAGCTGCCCGCTCGTATAGTAATGATTTACCAATGCGACCAAAGCATCCCGGTGCTGTGGATCAACTGCCAACAGTCGTTGCAAACCTCGGATCGCATTTTCGGTATTCCCCGTTCTCGCCTGCTCCCTGGACAACTGAAACAGTTGGTCGCAGTACATGGTTGTATATTTCTTATTGCCGGGAAATTGCTTGTATAAACTTTCGGACAACAAAACAGCTTCATCCAATTGCTTCATTTCCTCCAGCAAGTAAGCCTTCCTGAAGAGGAAATCCTCTTTGCCCGGCTGAACCTGCAGGGCCTGGTTAAGGTAAGCAAGTGCAGCATCATAGCGCTTCGCTTCAGATTCAAGGTTAAAGAGGCTGATGAGAGCGTCGGTATCACGTGGGTTCTTCTTAAGCAAGAGGAGGTACTCCTGCCTGCTAAGATCGGTTTCACCTGATACCCGGTAGAGCTTCCCCAGCAACTGGTGCACATCTGCATAATCGGGGCTCTGCCTTAGTGCGCGCTTGCATAATTCGATCGCCTTGGCTGTATTGCCCAAGGTATTGGCCTCATGCAGCGCCATTTTCAACAAATCATCCGAACTGGTGCGCCTGTCCTGTGCGCTGGAAGGCTGGCTCAGTAAAACCGCAGCCGGTATGGAGAGCATAACAATAAGCTTAGCTTTTTCCAGGATATTCATCACAATTGGATTTATCTGATAATTACACTTGGCTGATCTGCCTGTTGCCTGAATCCCTTCCGTTGCATATTCCCCCAGGCATGTTGCCTGCCGAACAGTTGGTTGAAGTATCCTTTCAGGGAGAAGAATATGATCAGCGGATGGTAAAGGAATGGTTCCAATACAGCAGCCATGCACAATTTCGCCAGCTCACGGGGACTGGAATAATTATTCATGGCGAACTGGTCATACATAATACTCAGCAGGGTAATAAACACGGAGAAGGAATACACGAACACCAACAGGATGCCTGCATGAACAAAATTGATCTGGCCAGTGGCAATCAATACAAAATAGGTGATCAGGCCCAGGAACTCAATAATCGGGGCGAGCAACTCAAAGAAGAAATTATACGGAAAGGTGATCAGGCCCATTCGCTTATAACGCGGATGGAGCAGCATTTTACCATGCTGGGCAAAGATCTGGAACAAGCCCCGCGCCCAACGGGTACGCTGGCGTCCAAATACCTTGAGGTTGTCGGGGGCTTCGGTCCAACACAATGCCTGTGGCACATAGCGTATAGCGTAGTCTTGTTTGTTGTCACACATATACTTTGCCATTCTGACGATCATGTCCATATCCTCACCAAATGACCGGGGATCGTAACCACCCGCCTTGATCAGGATATCCGTATCAAACAAGCCAAGGCCGCCGGAGACATTAGGCACGGCATTCATTTGTGACCAGCCAACTTTACCCAGCACGAAAGAGCGGATATATTCCACTTCCTGGAAACGAGGTATCATGCCTTCAGGCACTTTCACCTGCATCATGGTTCCCCTGTCTACCTCACAGGAATTAGCGATCCTCAGGCCCGCACCTACAGCGATCACCCGTTTGCCGTCTTCCATAAAAGGCTGGACCAGCTTCAATAAGGTGTCCCTGTCCAGGATACAATCCACATCAGTATTGAGGAGATAAGGATAGGAGGCTATATTGATACCTGCATTGACGGCATCTGCTTTCGACTTGCCGTTTACCTTGTCCACGACAATGAGATTGCTATACGCCATGCTGGTGGACTTGAAGAAACAGCGAATGGGTTGGGAAGGCACTTTTGATTCGTAAGGAATATCGTGGCGGACCAATTTGAACTCATTGATCAGTTTATCAAGAGTATCGTCTGTGGAACCATCATTTACAATGATCACCTCGAACCTGGGATAGTTCAGTGTAAGCAAAGACCGCACATTGGCAATGATAGTGGGCCCTTCATTGAAGGCAGGGGCAACAATGGAAATACCCGGAGTAAGGGGCGACTTCTCCAGGATAGTCTCCAGTCTCAATTTATTTCTTTCCCTGTTGCGGCGGATACCTTTATAGGCAAGTAAGGCCAGCATCAGGTACAAGGAAAACAGTCCTACTGAATAAAATAAGATCCCCAGGTCAAATGCCCAGATCACAGGATCCCAAAAAGAATAATTCATTAGTGTTTACTTATAGGATGAATGGATTGTTGGATCACTAACTTGTCAATACCCTTTGCCTCAGCGATCATGTCTTCAATAACTGATGCCGCCTGGCGTCCTTGCTCCACGAGGGAACGCATAGCCGATTTCTTGATGTCTACACTTGTGGCGCCATAAAATACATTCGCCAGGAAATGGATACACCTTCCTGAGGCAATCCTGCCAAGTGCCTTCAGGATCTCCAGCTTAACGGGAATGGATTCACTAGCATACCTCAACACCAATGCTTCCTCAGCCTCCAATGATTTGAATCTTCCCAATGCAACGATCGCTTCCTTCCTCAATTCCTGAGATCCTTCTTCCAGCAACCTGATCAGGACGGGAATGGCATCATGCTGTTTGAAATGAACAGCCATCTTAATACTAAAGGAAACAACACCCGGATTCAGGTCGGAACGGATCCATTGGGCAAACAAAGGCACATCCAGGCAATCGCGCCGAGCCATAATGGCATGCAATTCATATTGTTCCCAGGGAAGGAACTGGTCCTTTACCTGGTCCAGGAACTCGAAAGAAGCAGATGGAGCATGCTTGATCAGGAAACACCGGGCATACTTGCGGGTAAGTTCATCCTTATGGAACAATAAGGGCTGAACGATGGACTCATCCACTTTAATATCCATCATGTACAGTTCATGCATGGCTGCCAGCCTAACCTTGCGATGCTTTGACACTACATCGGCCAGGCTTTCTTTATGGAGTCCAAGCATCAGGTAAACCCTGGTGAGCATTTCATTGATCTCACCAGAGAAATTGTGCTTGTTATGGATCAGTCTTTTGGCCAGCACATCCCTGACCAATGGTTGGCGAAGGGGAAGCGACCTCAGCTGCTGAACACAACTGAGCAAGCCAACATCAGCATTGTGCTGTGACCAATCGGTCCTGGCAATGATTTGCTCGGTGAGGACCTGGTCAATTTGCTGGCTAAGCAAGGCTTCCCTTTGTTCCTTTTTCAATGTCCTGCTTTTCCAAGCCATCATCCTTATAAAAAGGAATATAGCCAGGGCTACAAAAAGGACACTAAAGGCCAAAACCAACCGGATAACGATTGGAAGGGCGAGGTAAAACTCAACTAGCGAGTGCATAGGCTTTATCGAATAGGATTCGGTTGATATTGTACAGGAATGATTTTGGAACAAAGGGCTTCTGGATGTAGGCATCCACCCCCATTTCAAAACATTCTGCAATAGTGGATTCATTCCCTATCGATGATATAACGAAGATTGAGGTATCCTTAGTATCCGCATTTTCCTTGGTTTCAGCGATGAGCTCAAAGCCGCTGCAGTAGGACATGGTAATATCTGTGATCACAAGGTCAAAAGAAGCCTCACGGATGGCCATCAGGCCCTGCTTACCACCAAGGGCGGTAACAACTTCAAAGTTTTCATTACGGAGGATAGTTGCCATGGCGTTCAGCAACTGCTGATCATCATTGATGAGGAGGGCTTTCTTAGCGAAGTACATACAATAGATTTAAAGGGTAATGATTGGTAATAGTGAGCCATTGGCTCTGGGGATCAAACAACAGGTCCTGCTGGCGGTTATGCAGCCAGGGGAGAATTAAGATTTGGGCAACTGTAATGATTGGGAAAAGCTCGTGCGCGGTCGGCACTTTGGGGTGTGGTAATAGTTTCCATCACTGGGTACGATTTAAAGGGATTAACGATTGGGGGGATACCAGATGATCAACAAGTGATGGCATTCAAACCTCGGATGAGGTAGGATAGATTGGAATCTGGATCAAAAGTATATCGCAGTTTTTGATCTTGCAATACCCCCCTTAAAAAATTTTCAGGAGGAAAAATCAGGGGAGAAAGGCCCGGGCAAACCGACTTTCACAAACCCATGGAGCACCTGGGGCTTCTGGCCAACCGGTAAAAGAATTATAGCCTATTGACAAACAACAACTTAATCATTGTTGCCAAGCCGGCCTGGAAAGCCCTTTCCGGTCGGGCAGTATGGCCATCCCAACTGAACAAGGACAGGAAAAATGCATACCAGTCACCTGCAAAATACCCAAGTTCCCTGATCGGGAAATCCTGCCATGCCGGGACACCTAACGGCTGGGTATGCACGAAAAGACCCTCCCTCAAGTTTAGGGTATGCCGTATTTTTGGGCCTGGATGATCGATTATATCAAGGCCTTTAAAAAATTCAGCAGCAGCTATTATCTCTATGAAGGGGTCAGGCTGACTGCGGGAGTGATGACACCTGTCCTGATTGCCAATTATTTTGACCAGTTGCAGACCGGTGTTGCCATGGCCCTTGGCGCCCTTTGCGTTGGCCTCACCGATAATGCCGGACCCATCCACCACCGCATCAATGGCATGACAGCTGCCATCATCCTTGTATTCCTCACCTCTGTCATAACCGGTATCAGCCTTTCCGTTCCCGGCTTGCTGGCCCTGCTGATCGCCACCGCGGGCTTCCTGTTTTCCATGGTGGGCGTTTATGGTTTAAGGGCCAATGCTGTGGGTGGAGCCGGCTTGTTGGTAATGGTATTGAGTATTGATGAAAGGGCTTCACTGGAAGAAATATTGAGGAATGGGCTGTTCATAAGTGCAGGTGGAATATGGTACATGATCCTAAGTCTCACCCTTTACCGGCTTCGCCCCTATAAGCTGGTACAACAGGCCCTGGGCGATGCCCTTATTTCCACTGCCGAATACTTCAGGATGCGCGCTGGCTTTTATGAAACGGAAGTAGACTATACCAGGACCTACAACCTCCTGATGGAGCAGCAGGTACAGGTCCATAATAAACAAAGCCTGGTGAGGGAAATGTTGTTCAAGACCAGGGCGATCGTCAAGGAGTCTACCCATACCGGAAGGATCCTAACCATGGTTTTCCTGGATAGCGTAGACCTCCTGGAAAGGATCATGACCTCCCAACAGGATTACAGGGTACTGCATGAGCAACTTGACGAATCCGGCCTGCTGCAAAACGCCCGGGACCTGATCCTTCGGCTGGCCAACGATACGGAAGAGATCGGCCTGGCATTACAGGAAGGACGCCGATCCAGGCCGGACACGGGAATAACGGAAGCCATTCAATCCCTGCGCCAGCAATTCCAGGAGAGAAGGGAAAAGGTAATGAATGAGACCAACCTGGAAGCTTTCATCAGCCTTCGGCATATCCTCGACAGTATCCAGGACCTGCATGGCAGGATCACCACCCTTCACCGGTACACCAGCTTTGACAAACAGGTGGGTGACACCTTCAGCAGGCAGGTGGATTATAATAAGTTTGTTTCCCCATCCGACTTCAACCTGAAATTATTCATCACCAACCTGAGTATCGATTCCAATATTTTCAGGCATACCATCAGGGTAAGCCTATCCCTGCTCGCCGGTTTTTTCCTGTCAAGGCTATTGAATGTTGGCCATGGCTACTGGATCCTGCTCACCATCATCGTGATCCTTAAACCTGCCTATAGCCTCACCAAACAGCGCAATATTGAACGTTTGTCCGGCACCTTCATTGGGGCAGTGGCAGGCGCGCTCATCCTCTATTTCATCAAGGATGACAGGGTGCTGGTTGGACTGATGATCATGGGAATGATCATCGCTTATAGCCTGATCAGGGTGCAATACCTGCTTTGCGTGATCGGCATGACGGTATACATCCTGATCGCCTTCCATTTCCTAAAACCCGGCGACTTTACTGAAGTGTTACGGGACAGGCTGCTGGACACCCTTGCCGGCTCAGCGATCGCTTTTATCGCCACCTTCGCCATCCCGCCGAAATGGGAACAGGAGCAGATCATGGACCTTCTGAAAAACACCATCAGGGCCAATGCCACCTATTTTCGTTTCATCACCCGGCCCTTCCTCGGCGAAACCCTCAGCAACACAGAGTATAAGCTGCACAGGAAGGAAGCACTGGTAAGCCTGGCGAACCTTTCAGATGCATTCCAACGCATGTTGAACGAACCGCGCCGCTACCAAAAGAAGGCCCAGGTGCTACACCAGCTGGTGGTATCGAACCATGTACTGGCATCACATATTGCCACCCTATCCTCCTACAGGAAGCTGGCAGAGGCATACAAGAGTGAGAATTTCAGGCCTATCATCAATGCCTCCCTGCTGCATATGGATACGGCTGCACAGTACCTGGACGAGGGAAAGGGCAAGATTACCCCTGCAGACAATGAAGCCAACTTTGTTATCCGCGAAGAGCTGAAACTCTTACTGGAACAACGTTCCAGGGAACTGGCCAGTGGCGCCCTCGAAACCAATACCCGGCAACGCCTTTCCGACCTCAAAACAATAGCTGACCAGTTCGAATACATCAACCTGTTGAGTATTGAACTGGAAAAGCTTACCGCCAAACTGGATATCGACTGAAATAAAAAAGGGACGCCATTGCATCCCTTTTTTTGAAGTTACTTGCTTATATCAATTCATGCCACCCAGCATTTCCTTGATAGCCAACACCAGTTCAGTTTTGGTGATGGGCACACCCATGATCTTGTTATAGCCTTTGGCATCTACCAGGTATTGGTCACGAATGATCTTGATGAGCTGGCCATTGTTGATCTCCGGGATCAGTACATGGTCAAAATTGCTGATGATCTGGCCCAGGTTCCTCGGGAAGGGACGCAGGTGGCGCAGGTGGGCGTGACTAACCGAATAGCCTTCAGCCTGCAGTTCGTACACGGCACTCTTGATGGCGCCATAAGTTGAGCCCCAGCCCAGTACCAGCAGCTTTCCTTTTTCAGGGCCGCTATCGAGTTGTTGTTCCGGGATATACTGGGCGATCCTATCCACCTTCTCCTGACGCAACTTCACCATCAACTGGTGGTTGTCGGGATCATAGCTGATATTACCGGTAATGTTTTGCTTCTCCAAACCACCGATCCGGTGTTCCAGTCCGGGTGTACCGGGCACGGCCCAGGGACGGACCAATTTCTCATCACGTTGGTAGGGTTGGAATTTCTCCTCCCCTTCATCGAGCCCCGTCTTGAATTTCACAGAGATGGCGGGAAGGTCAGCAGCCTGGGGAAACCTCCAGGGTTCGGCACCATTGGCAATATAGCCATCACTTAAGAAGATCACGGGGGTCATATGTTCAATAGCGATCCTCACCGCGTCGTATACCGCATCGAAGCAGTCGCTTGGGGTAGAGGCAGCTACTACCGGCATGGGGCATTCGCCGTTACGGCCATAGTAGGCCTGCAACAGGTCACTTTGTTCTGTCTTGGTAGGCAGGCCCGTTGATGGACCACCACGTTGGATATTAACGATCAGAAGCGGGATCTCCAGCATCACAGCCAGGCCCATGGCTTCTGTCTTCAGTGCCATTCCCGGACCTGATGTAGTAGTTACACCCAGGCTTCCTCCATAAGCGGCACCAATGGCCGCCGTAATACCGGCAATCTCATCTTCAGCCTGGAAGGTGCGCACACCAAAGGTCTTGTGGCGGCTAAGCTCATGAAGTATATCCGAAGCCGGGGTGATGGGATAAGTTCCAAGGAAAAGGGGCAAGCCGCTTTTTTGGGAAGCCGCTACCAAACCGAGGGCGAGCGACTGGTTACCCATAATGCTGCGGTAATTTCCCGGGGCCATTTTCGCCTTCTCCACCTTGTAACGGGTAGTAAAGGTCTCGGTGGTATCCCCGTAGTTGAACCCGGCCTGCAGGACTTTCAGGTTACTTTCCAGCAGTTCAGGCTTTTTCCCGAATTTCTCGGTAAGGAAATCGGAACTGCTCTTCATGTCACGGTTATACATCCAATAAAGGAAGCCAAGGACGAACATATTCTTGGCGCGGTCCTTCTCCTTGGTTCCAAGGGTGAAGTCCTTCAAGGCCTCACGGGTCATCTTGGTCACATCCATCCTGATGACCTCATAGTTATCCAGGCTGCCATCTTCGAGGGGGTTGACGCCATCGGGGTAATTTGCCAGCCTCAGGTTCTTGGCATCGAAACCATCGGTATTGACGATGATCTTCCCGCCTTTCTTAAGGCTTTTCAGGTTGGTCTTCAACGCGGCAGCATTCATAGCCACCAGTACATCGCATTCATCACCGGGGGTAAATACCCGGTCGCTGGAAAACCTCAGCTGGTAACCACTCACCCCCGGAACGGTTCCTTGCGGGGCACGGATTTCAGCCGGGAAGTCGGGGAAAGTCGCCAGGTCAATACCAAGCAAAGCTGTATTGGTGGTAAACTGGGTGCCTGTCAACTGCATACCGTCACCACTATCACCGGCGAACTTAATCACCACATCCTGCAAAATTTCTTCTTTCCGATCCATGGCGCGAAGTTAGGACAGTGGAACAGAGTAATAAAATTTAGAACGCTTAGCGGGACTTAATGGCCCCATAGATGATATCATGAACGGCAGGCCTTACATTCATCTTCAGGAAGCGGTTGGGGTCCCCGTTATTGTTCACCCTATTGCTCAGGAAGATATAAGTTAGGTTATAGCGGGGGTCGATCCAGACGCAGGTGCCGGTAAAGCCGGTATGGCCGAAGGTCTCCGGCGAGGCCGATGCACAAGGATAGGGCTCTTTCCTGCTGGCATTATCCTTTTCAGGCTTGTCGAAACCCAGGGCCCGTCGGCTGCTGTCACTGCCATAGGCCGTGAACTGGTCTACAGTAGCAGGCTGGAAGAAGCGGATCCCGTTCAGGGTGCCTTTGTTCAACAGCAGTTGGGCAAGGACCGCCAGGTCAGCGGCATCGCTAAATAACCCCGCATGGCCGGCAACGCCCCCGAACATGGCAGCACACGGGTCATGCACATCGCCCTGGATCAGTTGCTTACGGAAAAGGGGTTCGTCCTCGGTCGGGGCAACATATTGCTTATCAAAACGCTTCCTGGGGGTAAAGCCGGTAGTACGCAGGTTAAGGGGGCCATAAAACTGCTGCTGTACAAACTGGTCGAGCGACTGGCCGGAGATGGCTTCAACGATCTTTCCAAGGAAAATAAAATCATTATCGCTGTAGATGTATTTCCCCCTGGGCCCCAATTCACTTTGCAGGATCCTTTTGTAGAGCGTATCGGTCCAGTCTTTCCGCATATACAGGTTATCCGCAACCCTTACCTGGAAGACAGAATCGGCGCGGAAGGCGTAGAACCTCGCATCCGGGCTGCCATCAGCAGCGGTTATGGTCTCCCTGAAAAAGGGAATGAAGGCCTTCAATCCAGCCTGGTGCAACAATACATCACGGACAACCAGATTAGCCTTGTCGGACCCCTTGGTCCAGGGCAGGTAATCACCCAGGGTCTTGTCGATATCCAGGCGTCCTTCATCCACCAGTTTCATGACAGACAAGGTAGTAGCCATGATCTTGGTCACGGAAGCCAGGTCATAGATGGTTTCGCAATACACCGGTGAAGGGTCAGTATAGGCATAGGTGCCAAAGGATTTTTCGTAGGCGATCTTGCCGTCCCTGGCTACCAGCACCACACAACCGGGAATGGCCTTCTTATCAATGGCGTCCAGGCAAACCGAGTCAATGGCCTGCAGCTTCTGGAAATCGAGGCCAACATTGTCTGCATAGGTATCGGGCAGGAGACGGTGCTGTGTGATGCCCGTACCAGCCGGCAGTTCCGCACAAACCGAAACGGGCAGCCTGCCTTTGGCAGTGAATTTCCCGTTCAGCAGGTCGGCAGCTGTCTCCTGGGTAATGGGATCATCATCATAACAGGCCAACAGGGTTTTGTTGCTACATTGATTGGCAACTGCATAGGGGTTGCCGAAAAACAGGGAAACAACATTGGTCTCCCCTATCAACCCATTTGCCAGGTGAAAAGCCGAAGGGCTGATCCCGAAATTGTTAGCCGGGTTCCTTTTATAGGCATGGTAACCGATCACCACCACATCATAACGATGGCGCATAAGCGCTAATAACGCATCCGCCTTTGTACTATCCAGCGAATAGTCAAAATAATAGACATGGGCATTGTAATCCTTGCGCATCCGGGACGCGAACATATTATCACTGCTGAGGCCCATGCCAACATAGGCCACTCTTTTGCCTGAACCGGGCATCAGGGGATACACGGCACTGTTGTTATTGTGCAACAAGGTGATCGCCTGCTCCGCCACCCTTCTCCTCATGGCAGCGAGCCCCTTGTTAAGGTCAGCAGTGAGGTTGGTCAACTCAACTGGCTTCCAGTTGGCAAGGCCATATTGGTATTTGGCCATCAGCACTTTCTTCACCCTGGCATCGATATCTTTCCAGCTAAGCTTTTTCCGGCGGATGGCCTTTTTGATCTTGGCAATACTGCCAGGTATATCACCGGGCAAACAAAGCATGTCATTTCCTGCGATCAGCGATTGCAGGGAAGCTTCACCATCAGGATAATACTTCGCTACGCCCTGCATTTCCAGGGCATCTGTAAAACTTAGGCCCTGAAAGCCCAGCTCGTTGCGCAGCAGGTCGGTCACATTCTTCCTGGAAATGGAAGTAGGCCTGTTGGCAGTATTGTCAATGGCCGGTATGGCCAGGTGGGCGATCATTACGCTGCCTACTCCCGCCTTGAATATTTCACGGAAGGGATAGAGCTCAAGGGAATCGAGTTCCGCCCTTGTCTTATTGATAACAGGGAGATCGTAATGTGAATCAACAGCCACATCCCCATGACCGGGGAAATGCTTGGCACAACCCATTACACCGGCATCCTGCATGCCCTTCATGTAATCGATGGCATAGCTGCTTACCTTGTACTTATCCTCGCCGAAAGAGCGGTCATTGATAACGGGATTTCGGGGATTATTATTGATATCCACAACAGGGGCAAAATTCACCTGCACCCCCAGGCGCTTGCATTGTTCACCAACGAGGTGCCCGTATTCATACAGCAAGCCAGGTTGACTGGTTGCGCCCAGTATCATTTGCCTGGGCAATGGCATTACGCTATCGAGGCGCATGCCCAAACCCCATTCCCCGTCAACCGTAACCAGGATAGGCGTTTTCGCTGCTTGTTGATAGGCATTGATCCTTTGCGCATGCTGGATGGGTCCACCCTGGAAAATGCAGATACCACCAATATTATATTTACGGATAGCCTCTTCAACTTCCTTATCCAATAAAACAGGCCTGCCATCTTTTAAAGTGGAACTACGCACTACCATCAACTGGGCGATCTTCTCCTCTGGTTTCAACGTATTGAACACACTGTCCACCCACTGACTGGCATTCAAGGCAGATGACCTTTGCGCAGCAAGATCCATGGCAAACAGGATACAGGATAACCCGATCAATATTTTTTTCATAAAGCAAAAAAGATATTGACCGAAGTTAAGGAAGATGCCCAAGCAAACTCAGCAGCCTGGCATCATGCAAACAACCTTAACAAATAATCCTTGTTGAATTCAATGAAAGTTGCCTGTCCAGTCGGTGTGGTATTGGGTTGCGCGCAAACCAGCAGGTCTTCCGCCAGTTGCAGCATTTCGCGGTTGGTCAGGTTGGTTCCGGTCCTTATGGCATGCTGGGCCGCAAGAGAACGAATCAGGCGCTCCCGCTTGGAGAATTTCACATCACTGCTGAAGTGTTTGTATTGATCCAGTAAATGCTCGATGGCAACCCTTTCATTTCCCTGCAACACATCCGCAGGAGTTCCCTGGATAACAAAACTGTTCTGGCCAAAAGGCTCCACCAGGTAACCAAGTTGCGCAAGGTCAGGCAACAATTCATTCAGCAAGGCAGCATCTGCAGGCGGAAGGTCCATGGTGACCGGGAATAAGCTGCGTTGGGTGGACACAGCCCTTCCTACCAATGCAGCGGCATAGCGTTCATAGAGGACCCGTTCGTGTGCATATTGCTGGTGGATCAGGAGAAATCCCTGGGTAATGGGAGCAATGATATACTGTTGTTGGATTTGCAAAAACTCGGCATTCTCCAGCAACTGCCACTTCTTTTTGGGAATCTCCCAATCAAAGCCGGAAGGCTGTTCATATTCGAGTCGATCAGTTTGGCCGCCGGTTTCTTTTTGCGCTGGTTCAAAAAAATCGGACCAGTTCTTCAAGCCTGAAGCCGCCGGTTTCCCGCTGTCAATGAAATGGGCCTGGTGCTGCTGGGTGAAGCTTTTGAACAATCCGGAAGAACTGGCGGCAGCCTTCTTTTCTTCCGTGAAGGGTTTGGATACCGCATCCAGTTGCTGGATGCTGGCATCGATATCAAACTCCAGCGTAGGGGTGATACTGAACTGCGCCAGGGCATGCTTTACAGCGGCCTGTACAAAAGCATAAACGATCTTCTCATCCTCAAACTTGATCTCCTGCTTGGTGGGATGGACATTCACATCGATCTGCTCGGGGTTGAGGTCGATGAATAATACATACAAGGGAAAACTATCTGCAGCGATCAGGTCCTGGTAAGCCTGCATGATGGCATGGTTCAGGTAGGCACTGCGGATAAAGCGGTTGTTGACGAAGAAATACTGGTCACCCCTTGTTTTCCTGGCCGCATCGGGCTTCCCCACAAATCCCTGGATATTGAGGTAATCCGTTTTTTCCTGTACCGGGACCAGTTTCGAATTGTACTGGCTGCCCAACACCTGCACGATTCTTTGCTTCAGGGAGCCTTTATCGAGATGGAAGACCTGCTGTCCATTATGGGTAAGCGAAAAGAAAACATGTGGGAAGGACATGGCCACCCGGATGAACTCATCAATGATATGCCGCATCTCCGCAGCATTACTTTTCAGGAAATTCCGCCTGGCAGGCACATTGAAGAAGAGGTTCTTCATGGAAATGCTGGTCCCTACCGCCGCAGCGCAGGGTTCCTGGCGAACCACCATACTGTTTTCGATCTCAATATAGGTACCCACTTCATCATCGGCCCTGCGGGTCTTCATTTCCACCTGGGCAACAGCCGCGATGGAGGCAAGGGCTTCACCCCGGAAACCCATGGTCTGGATATGGAACAGGTCTTCGATCTGCCTGATCTTGGAAGTGGCATGCCGTTCAAAACAAAGCCGGGCATCGGTCTCACTCATGCCCTTACCGTTATCGATGACCTGCACCAAAGACTTGCCGGCATCATTGATGATGAGCTTGATCTCTGTTGCACCAGCATCAACAGCATTTTCCAGTAACTCCTTAACCGCGCTGGCAGGACGTTGGATAACCTCACCTGCAGCAATCTGGTTCGCAATATGATCGGGTAATAATTGTATGATATCAGCCAAAATGCACTCTCCTTTCAAACCCAAAGGTAGGAAAAGCGGGCGGATGGTCACGTGATCGCACCACCCATTGCCCCCAAATAAAATACATATGGAATAATGAATACATAGGAAGTCATTCCTTATCAGTAGGTCTTATAAAGGTGCATAAGGAATTGCTCCACGCTCCTCCTGACAGTAGATGCACTGGTATTGTGGTTATTGACCAATACCGAAAAAAGCAGGCGCTTCCCTTTACTGGTCTGCAGGTAGCCGCTAAGTCCTACCACACCGCTGAGTGTACCGGTCTTGGCATGGATCTTCCCTTTGATATCCTTGTAATAATTGGTAAGGGTGCCTTCATCTCCGGCGGGCAGTATCCACTCCAACCTTTTGGCTCCAAACTCGCGTTCCATTTTCTCCAACAGCCAGATAAAATCAGCCGGGGTGAAAAGGTTATACCTGCTCAGTCCGCTGCCATCGGCCCAGCGGGGGGCATGTGGCAGCCCCTTCAGGTCCGACCGGAGCAGGGTATCAATGATCCTTTCCGTATCCATTACCCCCAGCAACTGTTGGGAGGCCACTAACAGGGTCTGTTCAGCAAAAAGGTTATCACTGCGGTGCATCATGGGCGCCAGCATGGAATCCGTTGGCTGCGACCAGATGACCTTGGTGCCTTTCTTTGCCACTGAAGCCGGGATATAGGTGATCGACTTGCCGATCGTGTCCCGGAGGAGGTCGAGTGCAGAAAGCACCCCATTGGTCACAAAGGGAACTTCAACGGTCCTTACCGGCTCCTTGCCCTCCGTTATGGTGAAAATATTATTATCACGATCCCGGACAACCGAAAAACTCTTTCCACGTTCCGGCAGCAGCCGAACCTTCCAGTTTACTTCCGGATCGGAATAGACGAAAACATCCTCAACCGGCTCCCCCAGGGCATTCTCCATTTTGTCGATGGTCTGGGTCCATTTGATCACATTGCCGTAAACCGGAAGGGGGCTCCTTTCCGCCATATAGCTGCTGTTGTAATCATCCCAGCTCCACCCCATCCCCCATTGTTTGGACTGCCAGTTCGCATCGCTCAATACCAGTGGTTTCTGTTGGGCTTTCAACCAGGCAACCAGGGGCTGCTTCGGGTAATCGCTATGCAGGAAGCTGGGATCCCCTGTTGGCTCCAGGTAGATAGAATCAGCAGTTTCATGATAGCGGATGGCAGGCAGGGAATCCCCGATATATTTCAAGCCTGCATAGAGGCTAAAGAGTTTGGTATTGGAAGCAGGCACAAAATACTTGCCGGCATTGTGCTGGTAAAGGAATTGGCCACTGGCCGGGTCATAAATGGCTATGCCTATATGGGCGTTCGACATTCCTTCCTTCCCGATCACCTGTCGATCGGCCACTTTGGCCAGTTGCTTTTGCGTGGAACAGGCACCCAGCAAGAAGGCCGGGACGATCACTTTTGTAAGGGTAACAAATAGGTTGCGCATTGGCCAAATGTAGGGATTAAGCCCAGTTTTTCAGCGAAACATGACCCGAACCGCTTATCCAATTGACTGAACAATAGCCTTACCCCCCTTGTATATTCGTGACGCTAAACACGTAACACCATGAAACACTCTGGAAAACTTTTGGTTTTGGCCCTTGCAGCTGCTGGCACCATGGGCTTCACCCCTCCCGGTGGTGAAAAGCCAGCCAGGAAGCGCAAGTACATTGATCCGGCCAATATGGACATGTCGGTAAAGCCCGGCGACAATTTCTATCAGTATGCCAATGGCGCCTGGTTGAAGGCCAACCCTGTACCAGCTTCCAAAACAAGATGGGGCAGCTTTGATGAGCTGAGGGAAGAGAGTAGCGCCCGCCTCAGGAAACTGCTGGAAGAAGCCGCTGCAAAGGCAGGTACTGTTCCTTCAATGCAACAAATTGGTGATTTCTATTCAAGCGGAATGGATAGTGCCCGCATCGAACAGTTAGGCTATTCACCTATTAAAGCTGACCTGGACCGTATTGCAGCATTGAGAACCGTAGATGAAATGTTGCAGGAAATGGCCACTCAAAGGCCGCTTTCAGGCCCTTCCTATTTCATAGGCATGTTCATTGGCCAGGACAGGAAGAATGTAACCCAATACATCCCGCAGATCGGCCAGGGAGGAACCACCTTGCCTGACCGCGACTATTACCTCAAGAACGACCCCAGGAGCACCAATATCCGCAAGGAATACCTGGCTAACCTGGTTAAGATGTTCCAGCTGGTAGGCAAAACGGAAGCAGAAGCCACCCAGATGGCAGATGCTGTCATGCGCATTGAAACGACCATGGCCAAAGCGCAGATGAGCCGTGTTGAAATGCGTGACCCCTACAAGACCTATAATAAATTTGCCTGGAAGGACCTTTCTGCCACTACCCCATCCATCAACTGGCAGCAGTTGGCGGAAAAGATGCTGATAAAAGGTTCGGACAGTGTACTCGTATCCAATCCTTCCTACCTGAGGTCAGTGGACCTCCTGCTCACTGCCCTACCCATGAGCGATTGGAAGAGTTATATGCAATGGCATGTGATCCGCGGTGCCGCACCTTACCTCAGCAGCGCATTCGTTAACCAGAGTTTTGCCTTCAACAAGGTACTGACCGGGCAAAAGGAGCAGACGCCTCGCTGGCAGCGCATCAGCAGCCTGATCGATGGCCAGATGGGCGATGCCCTGGGACAGTTGTATGTAGAGAAGTATTTCAAGCCGGAAGCCAAGGCCCGCATGCTGGAACTGGTGGGCAACCTCCAGAGCACTTTTGCAGAACGCATCAACCGCCTGAACTGGATGAGCGCTGAAACCAAGGAAAGGGCCCTGCTCAAATTGAACAGCTTCAGCAAGAAGATCGGCTATCCTGATAAGTGGAAGGACTATAGCAGCATCCAGATCGACCGCAACGATTTTATGGGCAATATCCGCCGCAGCAGCCAGTGGGCCTATATGGATATGGTGAACAGGCTGGGTAAACCCATTGACAAGACCCTTTGGGGCATGACTCCCCCAACGATCAATGCCTACTACAACCCGGTGAATAACGAGATCGCCTTCCCTGCAGGCATCCTGCAGTTCCCCTTCTTCGACTTTGGTGCCGATGATGCCGTAAACTATGGCGGCATAGGCGCGGTGATTGGTCATGAAATGACCCATGGCTTCGATGACCAGGGAAGCAAATATGCCGCTGACGGCAACCTGAAAGACTGGTGGACGAAAGAAGATGCGGAAAAGTTTACCAAGCTGGCCGGGGAGGTAGTGGCGCAATACAATGGCTATACCGTGCTGGACACCATCCATGTGAATGGCAAGCTGACCCTCGGGGAAAATATTGCCGACCTCGGCGGATTGGCCATGGCCTATGAAGCCTTTACCAAGACAAAACAATTCAAGGAAGGCAAGAAGATCGATGGCTTTACACCAGCCCAGCGTTTCTTCCTGGGTTGGGCACAGGTTTGGCGCAACAATGCCCTTCCGGAGACCCAGGCTCAGCTGATCCTCACCGACTCCCATGCACCGGGCGTCCACCGTGCCAATGGTCCCCTGACCAATATGGACGAATGGTATGAAGCCTTTGGGGTAAAGGAAGGCGACAAAATGTATAAGGCCAAAGATAAAAGAACGAAGATCTGGTAAGGAAGACCAATAGGTTCACCCTACAATGATCCGTAAACAATAAAAAAGGATGGAAGCATATACACTTCCATCCTTTTTATTTCTATAGAGTCAAATAATAAGCAGTTCTAAAATAGCCTCCATGACTTTTTAAAGTCAATCAACTCACAAACTCCTTTCCTGCGCCCTGAGCCATCTTTCAGGGATATCATTGTGGCTGGCCACCAGGTAATCCTTATAGGAGCAGGCGATGAACTTGTCATCGGGCATGCGCATCCACCACCTGCCGGTCCGCTTGCTTTGCAGGAAAGTGGTCTCCACTTCCGCAAAAGCAGTATGGTATTCATAGAACGACTCCCTGTCCTTCAGGTCTGCTTCCCTTTTGCCTTTGCTGATACCGTCAATCAGGTACCAGACCATCTGGCTCACCTGTTTGGCCGTGAGCCCATCAGGATCAGCCTCCGGACGGTAACCATATATTCCAAAACTATTCACCTTCTCGCTCATGCCTGCATAACGGGTAAGCGCACACGCTTCTTCACCTGTTAGTCCGTTAGGGGAAATGGCCGTTCCCGGTGCATAGGCATGGGCCAATGCAGAAAGGTCAAAGCTCATAAGGTGGCAATGGCGGATCACCGGTTCCATTTCTTCCAAATGCTCTTTCACATGACCTACCCTGAAGCAGTCGAAGCGCAGTTTGTCCATGTTCTCCAACATATAGGGATGCACATAGTAGCTCTGGAAAGCCAGGTGGCTATAATGGCGAATGAAATTAGGTTCACCGGTCAGGATCTCCATCAGGAAATGCTCTGTTTGGGGCAGGGCATCCATATCCAGGTTGATCAAGGCATCTACGCAGGCCGCCTCGATCACCTGCTTGCGGTCAGCATAAGCATGGTATTGCGAAAGGGTAAGGTCATGCGAACCACCCAGGATCAGTACGATCTTTCCCGCATCGGTCAGGTCCTTGATCACCATCTTCAGGGCAGCATAGGTATCGCTAAGGGATTCCCCTGCCCGGATATTACCGATGTCGGCCAGCTTCACATCCGAATGCCAGTAGAAGAGCTTATAAAATGCCTGCCTGATCACATCGGGTGCAGCAGAGAATGGCCTACCCATTCCCATCCCGCGTTCTTCCCCACAGCCAACAAGCACCAGGTCGATATCGGAAAGATCGGGAAACTCTTCCTCATAAACCATGATATGCCTTCCCATCTGTCCGGCTTTAAAACCCTCGTCTTCACTCAATTGTGCAAGGGACAGCGGCTCCAGGAAATCCGTTAAATGTTGCAGGTCACTCATGGGCGCAAGATAATAATTGCCGGCTGATGGAAAGGGCACATTTCAGAAACTGTTGGCTATTGCCTAATTTTGGCGGATAATCAATCAACATGACGATCCATAGGGAAGGATACAAATCCATTGCTATCGCTGCAATCATCTTCGCCGTACTGAATTTCCTATCCTTCAGTTTTATCAGCGCCTCTTATCCGGTATTGAGCTGGATCATACTCTTTGTATTGCTTGGCCTTTTGTTATTCATCATATCTTTCTTCAGGATCCCTTCACGAACCATGACCTATGGTGATCACCAGGTGATCTGTCCCGCGGACGGAAAGGTGGTGGTGATCGAGGAAGTGGTGGATGAAGAATATTTCAAGGAAAAGAGGCTGCAGGTGAGTATTTTCATGAGCCCTGCCAATGTACACGTGAACAGGAACCCTATCGCCGGTGACGTGGTGTACAGCAAATACCACAAAGGGAAATACCTGGTGGCATGGCATCCCAAATCTTCCACAGAGAACGAAAGACATAGCGTAGTGCTGAAAAAGGGCAACACTGAGATACTGGTCAAGCAGATCGCTGGCGCCCTCGCCAAAAGGATCGTGAACTACCTGCAACCCGGAATGGCCGTAAAGCAAAACGAGGAACTGGGCTTTATTAAATTTGGCAGCCGGGTGGATGTCCTGTTACCGGTCGGCACCAGGGTTAACGTAGAACTCAACCAGCACGTTAAAGGTGGGGTGACCGTCCTGGCCACAATTTAACCGTCGCAAAAACGTTATAGGGTAAATTTTGATAATACTATTCCCCTAAACCAAGAAAAGTATGAAAAAACTATTCCTCCTTTCCATGGCTGCCCTGCTGACCACAGGAGCCGTAATGGCTTGCGAAGGCAAGAAATGCGACAAGAAAGATTGCTGCAAGAAAGAGGCCAAGGCAGAAGACAAGAAATCCTGCTGCAAGAAAGCCTCTTCTACCAAAGCATAATAAAAAAGCGCCTCAGGAAGGCGCTTTTTTATTGAAGGCGGTTAAAATATCCCTTCCAGTTCCTTTAGCGAATAAACCGTATAGGTAGGCCTGATCGCCGGTACTTCGTTGATATGGTTTACAAAAACCTGGTCCATGCCGGCATTCATGGCACCCTGGATATCCACCTCAAGGTTATCCCCCACCATGATACTGGTTCCCGGGTCGGCCCCCGTTTCCCGGAAAGCATACTCAAAGATCTCCCTATGGGGTTTCAGGCTGTTGCTACCCTCTGAAGTGATCACTTTCCCAAAAAATTTTTCGAGTCCTGAGTACTTTAATTTCTTGTGTTGCGTTTCTTCAAAACCATTGGTTATCAAATGAAGTGCGTAACCCTTATCCGCTAAATAACCAAGGATCTCCAGGGCATACGGAAAGAGTATGGTCCGGCTGGGTAGCAGGTCAAGGAACCTGGTGCTCATTTCACGGGCCAGTTTCTCGTCACCGATCTTGAAATCGAGCAGGGTATGCCACATCCTTTTCCAGCGCAGTTCATCAACCTTGATGTAGCCATTCCGGTAGCGTTCCCAGAGGCGATCGTTATGAGCGCTGTATTGCTGGTGGAAGCGCCCGAAATCGTCTACCCCCTTTTCGGCAAGGGATAACCCATGGTAAAGGTCCTCCAGGGTTTGTTTGGCATTAGCCTCAAAATCCCAAAGGGTATGATCAAGGTCAAAGAAGATATGTTGATAGGTTTTCATAAAAATAATGTGCAAATATATTGTAGTGTCCAGACAGGCTGTGTATATTTAGATACCGTAAATCCCGTACCCTAAATTCAATACTTATGAGAAAACTATTGGCAGCAGCCCTCCTGCTCCTGATTGGCCCTAACCTATGGGCCGGTGAAAAAGATAGTTCCCAGGTTTCCCCTTCTAAAGAAACGCTCCAGGCTATGGAGCAATGGATCACCAGGCTGGACTCCACTGAAGCCGCCATGGATTATATGGCCGGCACCATTTCACTCAATGACCACATGGCCAGCCTAAGTATTCCCAAAGGCTACAAATTCATTGGCAGGGACCAGGCCCGTTTCATCCTGGAAGAATTATGGGAAAACCTTCCCGATGAGCGGGTGTTGGGCATGATCGTACCGGAGAACTTCCAGGTCAACCAGCTCAATGGTGAATGGGCCTTTGTCGTGAGCTATGACAATATCGGGTTTGTGAAGGACAAGGATGCCGACGATATCAACTACGAGCAATTGCTACAGCAATTGAAAACAGATGAAGCAGCAACCAACATGGAAAGGGAAAGGCTCGGCTACAATACCATGAACATTATGGGCTGGGCAGCCGCACCCTATTATGACAGGGAGAAAAAGATATTGCACTGGGCGAAGGAATTCAGGATCCAGGGCAATACCCTGAATACCCTGAACTATGAAGTAAAGATCCTGGGAAGGAAAGGACTGATTAGCCTAAATGCAGTTGGCACCATGGAACAGTTCCCTGCAATAAGGGAACAACTGCCCCATATCATTGGCATGGTACAGTTCAACGAAGGTCATCGCTATGCCGATTTTGATTCAGGTGTTGATGTGGTGGGAGCATGGAACCTCGGCAGCCTGGTAGTGGGAAAGGTAATGACCAATGATGGCATCCTGCAATGGCTGCTTAGCTCCTGGAAGTACATTGGACTGGGAATGGTGATCCTGGCAGGGATTGGTTGGCGACAGCTGAAAAGCAGGAAAGATTCAGCGCTGAATCCCAAAGAGATCCTCGATATGAAAGCATAAGCAATGGAAATAGTAATTTTACAAAGCGGTAAGCAAAATGCTTACCGCTTTGTTATTATACAAAAGCCGAAAGATGAACATAGTCATAACAGGTGGAAGCAAGGGAATTGGAAAAGCAATCGCAGAACAGTTTGCAGCCGATGGTCACAACCTATTCCTTGCCAGCAGGGGGGAAGCAACCTTATACAAGACCATGGAAGAGCTGTTGAACAGGTTCCCGACTGCCAGCATCAAAGGTTTCCCAGCCGACCTCTCAAAAAAGGAAAGCATCAATGCACTAGCCGCCTGGGTTTTAGGGTATGGTGTCCCTGACATTGTAGTCAACAATGCCGGGCAGTTCATTCCCGGCAGTATCTACAATGAGGAAGAAGGCGTATTGGAAGCCATGCTGCAACAGAACCTTTACAGTGCCTATCATTTCACCAGGGCCCTCTTGCCTGCCATGATGGAACGCAGGCAGGGTCATATCTTCAACATCTGCTCTATTGCATCGCTGCACGCCTATGCCAATGGCGGCTCCTATAGCATCAGCAAGTATGCATTGCTGGGATTTAGCCGGAACCTTCGGGAAGAAATGAAACCCCATGGCATCAAGGTAACGGCTGTGATGCCCGGGGCAGCCTACACAGCCTCCTGGGAAGGCGCAGGCGTTGATCCCAACAGGCTGATGAAGGCAGAGGATATTGCCGTGATGGTGGCCGCAGCAGCCAAACTCTCACCCCAGGCTTGCGTGGAGGATATTATCCTGCGACCCCAGTTGGGCGACCTCTAAACGCTAACCTTTAACCTGGCCTTAACGCCTTTCTTCAAAAGACGTTAAGGCTTCCGGCAAGACAGGTGTAATTTCATTCCATCATCCAGGACCTTGAAGCAGATAAAGACATTCATCATCACCATATTTTTCCTGTTACCCTGCTGGGTAATGGGCCAGGCCAGGTTTTCCACCATTGCCGATGAACTCACCATTACCACCCAGGATGTTTTGCAGGTACAGTATGTGGTGGAGAACGCTGAAGACTTCACAGCATTCAAGACCCCTGAGTTCAGGGATTTCAGGATCGTGCAGGGACCGGTGGAAACCACGGGGATGAGCTTCATGAACAATACCCTGACCCGCTACAAGGCCATCAGCTACGTTTTACAGCCATTGAAATCCGGACGCCTGCTCGTTCCGGGCGCCCAGGCAACAGTGGATGGCAAAAAAATGGTATCCAATAAGCTGATGATCGAAGTAGCCGATGCCGGCAAGCGCTCCCCAACACCTGTTAGTCCCATCAATCCGGGAATCAGTGGCCTTTATGAGCGACCTGAAGAAGATTATACGATCAGGGAAGGGGAATCGGCTACCGAAAAGATCAGGGAGAACCTGATGGTTAAACTGGAGACCGATAAGACCAGCGCTTATGTTGGCGAACCGATCGTTGCCACCTACAAACTATATACCCGACTCAGGTCGCAGTCGAGGGTGAGCAAAAGGCCATCCATGAATGGTTTCAGTGTTTATGATATGGTGGAGCCCGACGGTTCCATGACCAGGGTAGAAAAGTTAAATGGCAAGTCCTTTACAGTACACCTTATCCGACAGACCCAACTACTGCCCTTGCAGGAAGGAAAGTATGAGTTGGAGCCGGTTGAGTTGGAAAACAATATCAGGTTCCTCAGGCTCAACAAAGAAGCGGGACCGGTAAGGTCTGGAAGGACCCCACTGGAACAAATGTTCGAGGAGTTCATGGATGAAGAGAGAGGCAAATGGGAAGAACACCAGGTTACCCTCACCAGCAGCCCTGCCACCATCACCATAAAACCACTACCATCTAATGCACCTGAAAGCTTCAATGGGGCAGTGGGCAACTTCACACTTTCGGCAAGAATGGTAAGCAATACGGTTGGAGCGGGCGACAATGGCAACCTGGAATTGGTCCTGGAAGGCAGTGGCAACCTGCCGCTGGTCAATGCGCCCCAAATCAATTGGCCAAAGGGTTTAGACAGTTATGATCCTACTACTACTGAGAACATCAATAAGACGGTGGCACCGATGGCAGGCAAAAAAACCTTCACCTATGCCTTCACCTCTTCCACCCCCGGTAAGTATGAATTAGGTCCTGTTGCCTTCAGTTATTTCGACCCGGCAAGCAAAACCTATAAAACGCTCCAGACAGAGCGGTTCACCATTTCCATAACGCCCTCCTCTAACCGTAAACCTGCGACTGCACCAACAGGATCGCAGGGTGGTGAAACACCCCGTAACCAATGGCCGGTTTGGCTTGGGGCTGGACTTTCAATCCTATTGCTGGCAGGGGGTATCCTATTCTGGACAAGAAGGAGAAGAAAAAAAATCGAGCCTGTTGAAGAAGCCAATCCACCGGCAGTGCCAGTGCCTGTTGAGGAAGTAGTAGCGATAGACCGCTTATTGGATGCAAAGCAGGCAGCCGCCAACAACGATATCCATGGATTTTACCAGCACATTGAAAGGGTGCTTGGCGAAATCGTGTACAATAAGGTTTCACTTCCTCCTTCCAGTCAGCTTAAACAGGAAGCACTGAAAAGACTCGCAGAAAAAGGAATACCACAGGAAACACTGGCGGACCTGCAAGGAATTTGGCAGGAGATCGATTGGGTGAGGTACGCAGCGGGAAGCACCAGTGCCATCAACCAGGAATTGCTGGTTAAATCAGAAAAGGTAATGGACGCCGTTGACCGGCTTAGCTAGGCTGGCCTGCTTGTTCATTTTCCTTACTCGCTGTACTTATAGCCCACCCCCCTGACAGAATGGAAATAGCGCGGGTTACGGCTATCCTCTTCAAAGTATTTACGGAAGTTGAGGATAAAATTATCAATAGTGCGGGTAGTAGGATATACATTATACCCCCATACAGCCTGTAATATCTTTTCCCTGGTTACCACTTCATTCTTGTTCTCGATGAGCAGTTTCAGTAACATGGCCTCCTTCTTGCTGAGCTGGATCTTTTCGCCGTTCTTGGTAGTCGCCTCCTGTGCCTTGAAGTCCACCTTATTGTTACCAAAAGTATAGGTGTCACCTATGGTTTCCTTGTCCTGCAATTTCTTATTCTTCTCGATCAGTTTGCTCACCCTCAACATGAGCTCTTCCAGGTTGAAGGGTTTGGTCAGGTAGTCATCAGCCCCCTTCTTCAATCCCAATACCCTGTCGGCACTGGTATTGCGCGCACTAAGGATGAGGATGGGCACCTCATTGTTCTGGATACGGATGGTTTCCATGACCGTCAGGCCATCCATCTCAGGCAACATGATATCAAGGACGATCAGGTCGAAATATTCGTTTTGTACGGCCTTTACAGCTTCCAGTCCATTCCATGCAGAAGTCACCTGGTAGCCTTCCAGTTCCAGGTTAAGCTTCAATGATTCATGCAGGTTCTCCTCGTCTTCTACCAATAGTATTGATGGCTGGTTCGTACTCATGTTAGTTGCTTATGCCTTCACAAAATTAGAACTGAATGATGAATTTACTACCCCGCGGTGTATTATCTTCGATATGGATACTGGCCGAATGGTCCTCCGTAATTTTCTTACACAGGTATAGGCCAAGGCCGGTACCCTTGGTCTTCCTGACCTCTTCATTCCCTATCCGGTAAAACCGCTTGAACACTTTGTCTTTTTCCTCATCGGGTATTCCTTCACCTTCATCCGTCACTATGATACAAGGTCCTGCAGGCTTGCTGACCAGGGCAAACCTGATCAATCCAGCTTTCGGTGAATACTTGATGGCATTGTCGATCAGGTTACTCATTAGGATCTGGATGAGCAGGGCATCGCCCTTGATCTCCAAACCCGGTACCACTTCCCACTCAAACCTCCGGTCGGGAAAACGCTGGCGAAATTCCGCCATCATCTTATCAGCCATGGCAGACAGGTCAAGTTCCTCGCGGGTAAACTTATAGCCCCCGCCTTCCAATTGGGAAGAGATCAGGATATTATTAGTGAGTGTATTGAGCCGGTTCGTTTCCTGGAGGGTCATGCTGATCAGCTTCTGTTGCTTGCTTTCCTCCAATTTATGCTTCTGCAGGGTTTCCAGGTTGAGCTTGGCTACAGCAATAGGGGTTTTCAGTTCATGCGTGATGGCCATCATGAAATTCTGTTGTTGCTGGGCTACGCGGAACTGCCTTCTTACAGCGCGGTAAACAAAAACCGCCCCGATGAGGATCACCAAAAAGAAAGTAACTCCTTCGCCAATGAACTGCGTATTCTTCCTGGCGGCTTCTGTAGTGATCTTATCAACTTTCTGGAGGTAGGATGGGTCATCCGCCACCAATTCCATGAGCTTATAGTTCGCCATCTGCTCATTCTGCTGGCGTAACTTCACGAACCAGAAAAAGAGGGCAGCAATGATATAGAAGAGCAGGAACCAATAAATGGCCGTTGCCAGTGCCAGTTTCTGTTTGGGAAGGAAACGTAAGGGCATAATCAGATTTTGGCTCTTTCAACACGCAACCCAACGTTCAACACATGGTCAAGGGGTTCATCGCGCATGATTTGCTCCAGCCTGAAACGGTATAAACCGGGCTTGAGCTGCACAGGCCTGGCGGTGATCCTGACACGATGCTCAAATATATCATCCATCCCTGTGCCAAGCCATCCCTTTTCATTGGTGGCCAGTTGCAGGTCCAACACCTGCTTGTCTGGCTGGGCGGCACCGGGTGCCTGCGTGTAGATATTCATCCAAAGGTTATTGTACCGATAGGCATCAGTATGCCTTACCACTACATAGATATTGTAAAGGGAGCTGGTATCCGCTATGGAGAAGTTGATCTCCGGGTGCAGGGCTGATGACCACTTTTGTTGGGGAATGGCAATATTCTTTTCGAATACATCAACCTTTTCACAACCGGTTACCACGGTAGCCAGGACCGACAATCCCAGCAGGTATTTAATTGCGCCTTTCATGCTCGTAAAAATAAGAAGGGATCAGATTAGTTCATGGTTACAGTACATTCAAGACCTGCTCTTTGGCCTTCTCCAACTCATCCTTCATGATCACCACACTCTTCTGGATGGTGGCATCATAGGCTTTGGCACCTGTGGTGTTGATCTCACGGCCGACCTCCTGTAACAGGAACGATAATTTCTTTCCGATCTCGGCATCATTATCACTGAGCAGGGTCCGGAAGTAATCACAGTGGTTCTTCAAACGCACCTGTTCTTCACTGATGTCAATCTTCTCGATATAATAGATCAACTCCTGCTCCAGGCGATTCTTATCGTAATTATCGGCACCCACATTCTCCTCCAGGAGTTTCACCAGGCCTTCGCGGATCTTCTGCTGGCGCCTGGGCTCCAGTTCTGCGATCACCACCTGCTGCGCTTCAATATTGGCGATTCTGGTTAAGAGGTCATTCTCCAGGATCTTCCCTTCTTCCACACGATGGTAGTCGAGGTCTTGAATGGCCGCATCTATCACGGTCTGGAATTCATGCCACTCCTCTGCAGTCAGTGTATCAGAAGTTGGGGTGATCACTTCCGGCAGTTTGAGGATATTACCCAATATCTGGCTCGCATCAAGCCCCAGTTCATTGGACAAGGCCGCAATGGGTTCATAATATGCCTTAGCAAGAGAAAGGTTGATGGATACCGGCTTGGCCGAGCCTGTCTGCTTCAGGCTGATTGTGCAATCGATGGTTCCACGATTGAGGCGGGAAGACAACAACCGACGAATATCAAATTCAAAAGGCTTGAGGAAAGCCGGCATTTTCAGGGAAAGCTCAAATTGCTTTCCATTGAGGGACTTGATATCTACAAGAAAGGTCTTATCACCAACATTTCTTTCCGCCCGTCCAAATCCAGTCATCGATTTCAGCATGTAGCAAATTTTAGATAGCAAGGTAATAAATAAGGTCCAGCCTTAACGTTGTCGTTTAGGTTTGTTTGGCCAACCCGAAGTCCTGACCCGGGGCCTGGGCAAAGCTTCCTTTCCAAATAAAGCCCAATAGATCTCCTTTTGGTCCATCTCACGGCAGTCACCAGGCTGCATCCCATCTATGGTAAGCTTCCCGATACTGTATCGGATCAGTCTTAATGTTGGGTATCCAACCCTCGCGGTCATCCTTCTCACCTGCCTGTTCTTCCCTTCGGTTAAACCGAGACTGATCCAGGAAGTTGGAATAGCAGCACGATAACGAATGGGAGGATGACGATCCGGTACGCTTACTGGTCCTTCCAATTTATGCGCTTTGGCAGGTAAGGTGCGGTGCAGCTTTCCATTTACATTGATCTCTACACCTGTTGCCAATTCTTTGATCGCCGAAGCCGTGATGTCGCCTTCCACCTGCACCCAATAGGTTCGTTCATGTGCTTTCTCCGGTTGAAGCAGCGCTGCATTAAGACCTTTATCGTTGGTAAGGATCAATAAGCCTTCACTGTCATGATCCAGTCGGCCAACCGGGTAAACATCAGCAGGAACATCAAAACAATCTTTAAGTGTTCGCTTATCACCTTCAGGACTGAACTGCGACAATACTTCGTAAGGTTTGTATATGACGAAATAGCGAAGCATAGTAAAAGAAAAAAGCCCGGTAAAAACCAGGCTTTTGTTATTTGGATGGGTTAGTAAGTACGGGAACAAAATTTCCCTACACAATATTAAAAATAATTTTTGCGAACGAAAAAAATTTTACAAGAAATTTTATTCACATTTTTTATGTGGCTGTGGAAAAGCGAAAGCTTTCTGCTCGATAAAAAACCGGTGAGGCAACACAATAAAACGATCCTTCTATAAACACAAAACATGAAATGCAAAAACATCATTCGCTGAAACATGCATAAACAAAGGGTTTCATTGAAATGATCATGACATCATGGACAACTACAGTTGCTGTATACCCATAAAAAAGTCGTTTTGCATAGCGCCATTCAAGCCCTCCCAAATTATCATCCCTTCGAAATCCGGGCCGAAAAAAATTTTTCGCATCCATAAGGAAAGCCAAGTCTTTTTCAACAAAACAGCTCCCGGGAGTAATACCTTTGCCCAAAATTCACTCTATGCGTTTTCCGGCACCAGTTGCACTCACCTGGATTGCAGACCTCATTAAAGCCGAACTGCTGGGCAATAGTACCAGCATGGCAACAGGCATCAATGAAATTCATCGGGTAGAAAAGGGCGACCTTGTATTTGTAGACCATCCCAAGTATTATGATAAATGCCTGAAGTCTGCGGCTTCGTTCATCATCATCAACACCCGCGCGGTTGAAATACCTGAAGGGAAAGCACTGCTGGTGGTGGACAATCCATTTGAAGCATATGTCACCATCGTCAATCATTTCCGTCCCTTCCAGCCGGCCGGTTCTGCCATCAGTGAAACCGCAGTGATAGGCGAAGGGACTTATATCGCCCCCAATGTCACGATTGGCCACCATGTGCAGATCGGGAAGGATTGCATCATCCAACCCAATGTCAGCATACTCGACCATTGCATCATTGGCAACAATGTGATCATCCAATCGGGAACCGTGATCGGCTCTGATGCCTTCTATTACAATACCAAAAAGGACCGCGAGGTATGGTATAAGAAAATGCCGAGCTGCGGCAGGGTGGTGATCGAAGACTTCGTGGAGATCGGCGCGGGATGTACCATCGACCGTGGCGTAAGCCATGATACCCTGATTGGCCAGGGAACAAAAATCGACAACATGGTACATATTGGCCACGATACCATCATCGGAAAGAATTGCTTATTCGCTGCCCAGGTAGGTATTGCTGGTGCCACTACCATTGAGGACGGTGTTGTTCTATGGGGACAGGTTGGTGTCAGCAAAACCCTTACCATTGGCAAGAATGCCGTAGTACTGGCACAAAGTGGGGTACCTTCTTCACTGGAAGGTGGCAAGACCTATTTTGGCAGTCCTACTGAAGATGCTTCTATTAAGCGAAGGGAATTGGTCTGGATCAAACGCATTCCCGAGATCTGGGAAAGGATCAAAAACCTGCAGTAATAAACAGGACCATGTAAATAGCCGGACCGGACATAAATTTGTCCGGTCTTTTTTATGCAAGCTTTTGAAGGAAGAACCATCGCCATTGCCACCATGCATGGCAAAGAGAAGATCATCGGCCCAATCCTGGAGGAACTGGGCATGAAACCCTGTTTGCCGCATTCCTTCGATACCGACCAGTTCGGCACTTTCGCCGGCGAAAAAGAAAGGGAACTTTCACCACTGGATACAGCCATAATGAAATGCAAAGCAGCCATGGAGCTTTGCCATACAGATCTTGCCATTGCGAGTGAGGGCTCTTATGGCGCCCACCCCCTCATCCCTTTCATACCAGGTGGTGAAGAATTGGTGGTGCTGGTGGACAAAAAGAACAACTGGACGATCGCAGCCAGGCATATTTGTGAAGCCACCAATTTCAACGGTTCATCCATTACCAGCTGGGAAGAAGCTGGCTTATTCCTGAAAAATATCGGATACCCGGAACACGGGGTGATCCTCAAGGACCGGCAGAGTAATCCCGAAGTGATCTTCAAAGGCATCAGCGATTTAAAAGAACTGGAAGCGGCCTTGTCAGGATTGATGCAAAAAAATAAAATTGCCTGGATGGAATCGGACATGAGGGCCGTGCACAATCCAACCAGGCAAAATGAAATCGGGACGGCTACCAGGAAACTTGTCAATAAACTTTTTCAATGCTGTCCATCCTGTAATGCACCGGGTTTTGATACAGTAGACTACACAGAAGGACTACCCTGTTCCTGGTGCGGGCAACCCACCCGCAGCGTGCTAACGGTGATCTATGGCTGCGTTGCCTGCGACTTCAAAAAAGAACAATGGTATCCAAAAGGGAAAGAACAGGAAGATCCCATGTACTGCGACCATTGCAACCCTTAGTCGCCCGGTTCATAATCGTAGGGAACCGCTTCAGCCATTCGTTCGTAACTCCAATAGCCGGTATTGATCAGGTCGGCCTGTTCAAACCAATATCCATTCTCTTCGATGGTGAAAGCGTCAAGGATATCCAGTATGGAGAGTTGAACCCTGATCTGTGATGGCAGCTTGAATTCCTTCACAAACTTCGGATCCGGCAATTCATTCTTGTATTTGATACGGAACCTGCCCTTGAGATCGATGTCAACCATGGCACTATCTACCTGGTAAAAGTTGCTGTCATAAGGATTGGCAATCCTTGTTGCCTCAAAATTCTTTGCAGCTGTATTTACCCTTTCTATCTCAAACCCTTCATTCTCCAGGTCGCCTTCATACCAGCTGCGCATGAAATGCAATTTGCTGCCGCGATAGGCAATATCCCTGTTCTTCTGCCATTGCGTCTCCTGCTCTGGGGTCCCTGTCATCTTTTCGAAAAACGGGAAACCGGAAACAGTGCTGATAGATGTACCGTATTCAAAACTGAGGGAATCCAGTTGATACCGGATCTTATAACCAAGTGCATTGTTCACCACCTGCAGTTCTTCCTTCGCCAGCACCTTTAACCTGTTGCGCTTCTTGCTGTAGAAGAATCGCAAGGCTTCCGGATTCAGCAGGGTACACTGGGCGGCGTTAGCAGTGGAGCCAAAAAATTGCTCCTGGAAGAAACTGCCATACTTAGCCCAACCATCCGGCACTTCATTACTCCCGGCAACGGTAACCGCTTCCATACTTTTGTCTTTCGCCTTCAGGGCAATGAGCAATGGTTCAGAACTGGCTGTACTGATACGCTGGCCGGAAGACTGGTAACCGGTATAAGTAACTACCAGGTCATAACCGCCCTTGGGCAATTTGATGATAAAGCGGCCTTCAGCATTGGTAATGACACCAAATGTGGTGTTCTGGCAGAAAACAGAGGCACCGGTCAGGGGTTGTTGCGTAGCTGAGTCGATCACCTGGCCGGTCACGGTAAATTGCTCCTGCGCCTTTGCCGTCCGGGCAAATGAACATAGGGACAAGAGGAAAACAAGGATCAGTTTTTGCATAAGGATTCAGTTAAAAGGATAAAACGATCAAATTGGGCAGATGGTATGCGGAAGACCATACAAAAAAGAGGCCACGCTAAGCGTGGCGGTCGAGGTATTGTTTGCAGGAAAGGGCTATGGCCTCTTCCAAAGGGGTATAGCGAAATTCCGGCAGGAACTTTAACAGTTTGCGGTTATCAAAATAGGTCTTGCTATGGGCCACCTTGGCACTTTCCTTACTGAGCAGCGGACGTTGGCCGGAGATCATCGACTTCACCTTTTCCATCCGCCAGGCGATCTCACCAAGCAGGGGCGTAGCCTTCCGATTGGGATGCTTCTTGCGGAAGCCGTCTGCTATTGTATTCAATAATTGGCGGAAGCTCCAGTTCTCCCCATTGATGATAAACCTTTCACCAGAGATGTCGCTTTCCAGTAAAGCCACAATTGCCTTGGCAACATCATGCACATATACAAAACCATTAACGCCTTCGGTAAACCAGGGAAACTCATTGTAAACATTCCTGAACAGGGCACAACTGCTGTTGTTCCAATCGCCATAACCCAGGATGGTACTCGGGTTGAGGATCACTCCTTCAAGTCCCTCACCAAAGCCCCGCCAAACCTCCATCTCAGCCTTATACTTGCTGATGGCATAATGGGTATTGGTATTGCTCGCGGCCCATGCCTTTTCTTCATTCACCTTTTCCCCCTGGGCGCTCCGTCCAAGGGCCGCGACAGAGCTGATATGCACCAACCTTGGCACCCCCAATTCCAGTGCAACATTCACCACATTGGCCGTACCCTCTACATTGGCCTGGTACATTTTCTCGCGATCTGTCCTGATGAAGGATACTACGGCTGCCGAATGCACTACGGCATCCACACCTTCCATATGCTCCATCAGGGAAACCACATCCAGCACATCTCCTTCCACCCATTGGACAGCGGAAAGAATGGCCTGGTCAATAAAGAATGGGATGGCGGAACTAATGCGCTTCAAGGCTTTCACCTTATAGCCTGCCCGCAGGAGGTGTTCCATGATATAGGCCCCAAGAAAACCGGTACCACCAGTCAGTAATACGGTACCCCGTGACTCCAAAGGGCTATTGGCTTGCATCATAAATCAAAACTAAGCATTAGCGTTGAAAGGCTTCAATATTCGTAATAGCCCCTTCCTGTCTTACGGCCAAGGTTACCCGAACGCACCCTTTCCTCCTGGATGGGCGAAGGCTTCAACCGCTCCGGCGAGCCCAGTTGATCATACACACTGCAGCTCACTGCGTAGTTGATATCATTACCGATCAGGTCCATTAAACGGAATGGGCCCATTTTAAATCCACAGGATTCCATCAGCGCATCTATGGTGGCATAATCCAGTCCTTCTTCTGCCAACCGCAAGGCTTCAATATAATAAGGCCGCGCCACGCGGTTGACGATAAAGCCGGGCGCATCCTTACACAAAACGGGGGTCTTACCCATTGCCTTCGCCAGATCCACGATGGCTTGCACCACAGCTGGATCACTGGCATCCGTCCTGACCACTTCAACCAGTTTCATGATGGTGGCGGGATTGAAAAAGTGCATGCCCACCATCCGCGAAGGATCAGGAAGGGTGGCGGCAATAGCGGTCACGGGCAAGGAAGAAGTATTGGTTGCGTAGATCACACCAGGATCATTGATGGCCACCAGTTGGCTGAACAGGGATTGTTTGGCTTCCAGTTTTTCAATGATGGCTTCAATGATCACATCGGCCCTGGCATCATTGATAGAAGAAGTAAACAACATTCGCTGGAGGATGCGTTCCTTTTCTTCCGCACTGATCTTTTCTTTGGTCACTAATGTATCCAGGTTGGACTGCACAGCCATTTCGGCCTTCCCGATAACTGCTGCATTGAGATCGAACAGGACAACCGAAAACCCATGCTGGGCTGCCGCTTGGGCAATACCGGCTCCCATCGTTCCTGCACCGCATACACAGATTTGCTTAACCATCGTAAGTCTCGATTAAAGGTTAAAGGTAACCCCTTTTAGGGGCTCCCTGCCCAATAAAAAAGCCTTGCGATGGAAAACCGCAAGGCTGCTTGAACAAAGGAATAATTTATAAAGCCGCATTGAACTGCCTGAGGAAACGAACATCGTTTTCACTGAACAGTCGCAGGTCATTGATCTGGTATTTCAACATGGTAATGCGTTCAATACCCATACCAAAGGCAAAGCCGGTATACTTATTACTGTCGATACCGCTATTCTCCAGCAGTTGCGGATGCACCATGCCACAACCCAGGATCTCTACCCAACCGGTATGCTTACAAACATTACAACCATCGCCATTACAGAGCAGGCAGCTGATGTCCATCTCGGCGCTGGGCTCCGTAAAGGGAAAATAAGAGGGACGGAAGCGTACCTTCACATCCTTGCCAAACATTTCCTGCACAAAGAAATAGAGGGTCTGCTTCAGGTCGGCGAAGGAAACATGCTCATCAATATACAAGCCTTCTACCTGGTGGAAGAAGCAGTGTGCACGCGCGCTAATGGTCTCATTACGATAAACCCTTCCCGGGCATACCACCCTGATGGGCAACTTGCCTTTCTCCATTTCCCTCACCTGCACATTACTGGTGTGGGTACGAAGCAACCAGTCTGGGCCCTGGTTCAGGTAAAAAGTATCCTGCATATCCCTGGCGGGGTGGTTCTCCGGCAGGTTCAATGCTGTAAAGTTGTGCCAGTCGTCTTCGATCTCCGGGCCTTCGGCTACAGAAAAACCGAGCCTCCTGAAAATAGACACGATCTCATTGCGCACCAGGCTGATCGGGTGCCTGGAACCCAGTGGCATCGGGTCACCGGGCAGGGTCAGGTCAATGGAACTGCCCTTCTCCTCTGTAGCGGAAATAGCAGCTTTCCACTCTTCGTATTTGGATTCAGCAAAGGTTTTGAATTCGTTCAGGATGGCACCAAAATCCTTCTTCTGTTCATTCGGGACACTCTTCATTTCACCGAACAACCCTTTTACAATGCCCTTGGTACCGAGAAACTTGATCCTGTAGGCTTCCAGCGAAGCAGCTCCGTCAACCTGGTATTCCGATATTTCTTGCCTGTATGCAGCGATCTGCTGTACGATTGATTCCATAGGGCAAAGATAACCCTTTAAGGAGATGTACAGGAGTGAAATTCAGGGTTGCCGGAACGGCACCTTGTGAGACTATAACCCATGCTATTCGGCTTTTACCAACCTTCCATGAAGGCCCTTACATAGATCCAAACGAATGGGGTGGCAAAGAGCAGGGAATCGAAACGATCCAGGAAACCACCATGTCCAGGCATGAAACTGCCGCTATCCTTCACCCCTGCCATACGCTTCAGCTTGCTCTCCAAAAGGTCACCTATTGTTCCGGTGATCGCAGCAATGGCGGCTATGATACAGGCGTCAACAATCGGGAAACCAAATCCCCTGGCAATAAGTCCCATTACCACCACGCTCAGGATGATACCCCCGATGGTCCCCTCCCAGGTCTTCTTGGGGGAGATAACCGATAGCGGGGTTTTCCCGATCAGGGACCCTACGATATAGGCCATGGTATCGTTGATCCAGATGGAGAAGATGATGGCCAATGGCAAGACCTTCCCCAGTTCAAATGGACTTCCGTTCGCCCTGGTCCAAACCGCATCGATGCAGCGAAGGTCCAGCAACAATCCCCAGCTGAGGGAGATATAAAGAATGCCGAGAAAGGAAGCTTTGATATTCTTTGGCTGGATGCGCCGGGCGAAAAGCAGTTCAATGATGGGAAGGAAGAAGAAGAAAAGCAAGCCCATCCACCAACCCAGGGAATGAAGGCTTAAGCCACCCAATGCCAATTGGTCGCCACTGAGAAAGAGCATCAGCGCATAGCCTGCCAGCATCACACCAAACCGGTGGAAGGGGGTGATGCCCGCATAATCAGGCTCAAAACCCGCTGTCAGTTTTTGGTATTCATACCAGCAACCAAAATGGATCACCGAGAACAGGAGGAAGAAGGACCAATGGTTCCAGAGCAGGCCAGCCATCATCACCAAAACAAAGATGACAGCAGTGCCACTCCTGGTCCTGAATGTTTTCCAGTTGAATGCCATGGATCAAATATTATAAGGGTTTGGTGTCGTTATCAGTAGGCATGAATAATTCTTCATCATTATCGTACACCTCACCATAATGGGTATGGGAAATCCTGATACTGTACCAGATCACCGCAGCAATAAGGGCCAGGCTCACAAAGACCCAACCAGGGGAAAGGTTGGGTTCCTGGTCGGCAAAGGCCGGGTTTTTATACACCATGAATATCTGGAGGGCATTGTTGAGGAAATGGCCGATAATGCTTGGCCAGATACTGCCACTATACCAATACAACAAACCCAGCAGCACACCCAGCATCAGCCTGGGCAGGAAACCATAGAATTGTCCATGGAAGGCCGAAAATAGGGCAGCGGTAATGATCACGCCAACCAATGGCCTGGTGGTGATCTGGATAAACAAACGCTGCAGCACGCCCCTGAAAAACAACTCCTCACAAACAGCGGGCAATACCGCCAGCAGGAAGATCATGGCCACCAGGTCGCCGGTTCCCTTCATGGCCAGCATGGCCTTCAGTAATTTATTGGCATTCTCCTCAGCCAGTTTCATGGCATCTTCAGTGGATTTCATGGAAGCAGGCAAGTGCAGGTGCTGGTTCAGGTAGGACAACCAGCTGGCCACCGGGAAGGCCCCGATCAACAGGATCACTCCCAGTACATAAAAAACAGGGGGGATTGGTTTACGCAATCCCACATAGGGCAGGGGCCTGGGATCGGAAAGATAGGCGAAGACCAATGCAGGCAAAAGGAAGATGACCACAGAGAGCAATCCCTGCAGGAGTTTCATCGCCGGCAGCACCCCCGGCTTGTCAAAGGAAAGCTCCGTGAGTTGCTGAACTGGCAGGTTAAAGTATTGAGCCACACCATAAAAGGCTACAAAACCAAGTACGAGATAGATGCCGAAGGTCAGCGATCCAAAAATAAACAGCTGCAACCAGGCCGGTTTATATTTCAAATAGGTACTATTCATATCTCCAAAATGAAGTGATTAGCCTTTTAGTAAGTAATTTCGCGTTTTGCAAAAGGGCAATCCCCTGCAAGATGCGTATTTTTTAGCAACCCAGCCTGTGGTAAAAATAGATAACATAGCGTTACCCGAGTTTCCCTTACTGCTCGCCCCGATGGAGGACGTGAGTGACCCGCCGTTCCGTGCCGTTTGCAAGGACAATGGTGCAGACCTCATGTATACCGAGTTCATTTCCAGTGAGGGACTGATCCGTGACGCCATCAAGAGCCGTCAAAAGCTGGACATTTTTGACTACGAGCGCCCCATCGGCATCCAGATCTTTGGCGGGGATGAGGAAGCCATGGCCATGAGTGCCCAGATCGTGGATACGGTGAACCCGGACCTGCTCGACATCAACTTCGGCTGTCCGGTCAAAAAAGTGGTCACCAAGGGAGCAGGGGCTGCGGTGCTGAAAGACATCAACCTGATGGTTCGCCTCACTTCCGCTTGCGTAAGATCCACCCGCCTGCCGGTAACGGTAAAGACCAGGCTGGGTTGGGATCACGACTCCATCAATATTGTAGAAGTAGCAGAAAGGCTCCAGGATGTAGGCATCAAGGCCCTGTCCATCCACGGCCGTACCAGGAGCCAATTGTATAAGGGAGAAGCCGACTGGACCCATATTGCCAGGGTAAAGGAAAACCCCAGGATCAAGATCCCCATCTTTGGGAATGGCGATATCGATTCCCCTGAAAAAGCAGTGGAATACAAGAAGCGCTTCGGTGTTGACGGCATCATGATCGGCCGCGCGGCTATCGGTTATCCCTGGATCTTCAATGAGATCAAGCATTTCATGGCCACCGGTGAACACCTCCCCCCTCCTACCATTGAACAAAGGGTGGAAGTGATCCGCAAACACCTGCACAGGTCTGTAGAGTGGAAAGGAGCCCTGGCCGGCATCAATGAAATGCGCAGGCATTATAACAATTACCTCAAAGGACTTCCCAATATCCGCGAATACCGGCTGAAGCTGGTTACTTTTAAAACAGTGGAGGAGATCGATAGTGTGCTGGATGAGATCACCAGGACCTACACCGGCTTCCAGTTCGAAAGAAGGAAAGTGGATATGGGTGCGATGGCCTATAGCTGCGACAGCTAGGTCAGTTCTGCCTTCTTCCATACCAGGCTGTCGTGCAAGCCCGGCAACCGGCGGTCAAACATGGCCATATATTCTACATTCTTTACGGAGGGATCAGCATCTGTTGGTACAATATCCTGCAAATAGAACCCGAAAGAAGCTGCACTTTTCATCACATCCAGGACAGCTTGCTTCCTGAGCTTACGGTCCTTTACAATCCCCCCTTTCAGGTGGACTTTCGGTCCCACTTCAAACTGCGGCTTGATGAGGGCAATGATCTTCCCATCCGGCTGAAGGAACTGGTCAAGGTAGGGAAAGACAAGTGTAAGGCTGATGAAGGAAACATCGATCACGATCAGGTCCACTGGTTCTCCAAGATCGCCAGGTTTCAGGTCCTTGATATGCAACTGTTCCCAATAACGGATACGATCATCCGAACGCAGGCTGGGATGCAGTTGGTCTGTACCAACATCGATGGCAAAAACCTTCCTTGCACCATGCTGCAGGCTGCAATCAGTAAAGCCACCGGTAGATGCCCCAATATCCAGCACTACCTTTTCGGCCAGCTGAAGGCCAAAGGTCCGGATGGCCTTCTCTAATTTCAGGGCCCCTCGGCTAACGTAACGCAAGACCTTTTCGGTGACTACAATAGTATTGGATTCGACAACAAGAAAGGCGGGCTTTGTGACCACATTCCCGTTTACCTTCACCACCCCGGCCTCGATCATTTGCCTGGCTTTTTCCCTTGATTCCACCAGGCCATTTTGCACCAGCCATTTATCCAGTCGTAATGGTTCTTCCATTGTTAATGCGCAGTGATTAATTGTACGATCTGATCATCGAGGGGGGATACACCGGGATCAAAATACCCCAGTAGGCGTCCTTGTTCATTCACCAGGTATTTACTGAAATTCCAGGTAGGGGCCTGTTGGTTCCAGCCGTTCTGCGCAGGGTCAGACAACCAGGCAAAAACGGGGTTTTGCTGGCCACCATTGACAACCACTGATTTCTTCATCAACGGGAAACTCACGCCAAAGTTGACCTTACAAAAGGTGGCAATCTCCTCGTCGGATCCCTTCTCTTGCTCCTTAAAATCATTGGCAGGAAATCCCAGCACCACCAGTTCATTGGGAAAGCGTTCCTGCAGCGCCTGCAGGGATTCATACTGTGCCGTATAACCGCAATCACTGGCTGTATTCACCAGCAATACTTTCTTTCCCTTCAGTTGACTGAAGTCGAAACCAGTGCCATTGCCCAATTGGGAACGAAGGGAATAAAAATCAACAGGGGGAGCAATATCCTTTCCCTTCAATACTTTATCCCTTGCGCCGCCGAGGGACGACAATTTCATGATCACGGGATAGAACCATTTCAAAATACGTTGCCTACCGGTCATATGCTCGTTTGATTGAAAGATTACTAACAGTACAATGGCCAGCAAAGTTCCGGCAAGCAGGAGTTTCTTCCACATCAGCCCAATACTTTTTTAAAGAGTCCAAGCTTACCCTTGAATGGCGGGTACTTGATAGCGGGATCGAACCAGGTGGGCGTTTTCATTACGGACTTGCGGTGGCTGAACACATCAAAGGAGAACTTACCGTGATAGGCCCCGGTTCCACTAAAACCCCTTCCACCAAAAGGCAGGTTATGGTTGGTAAGGTGCCAGCTGGAATTGTTAACGCATCCACCGCCAAAAGGAACGGCATTGATCCATTCCTCCTCTTTCACACTACTGGAAGTATACACATAAAAGGCAAGTGGATTCGGGTGCCTCGCGATGATGGCCCTCGCCTCTTCAGCTGTCCGGAAGGAAATGATGGGCGGGATCGGACCAAATATCTCATCCTGCATTACAGGCACATCGAGGGAATAGGGCTCCATGAGTGTAGGCTCCAGGTAAAGGGAATCCTCATCAAAAGAACCACCATGCAAAATATTCCCATTGGCCAGATAGGAACGCAATCTGGCCAATTGACGGGCATTGATGATCCTTCCATAATTGTAACTCTGCTTTGCGTCTTCAGAAAAGAATTTGAGGATGCAGTGTTTCATCTCTTCGATAAAAGCAGCTTTCACGGACTCATGCACAAGGATATAATCAGGGGCAACACACATTTGCCCCGCATTGGAAAATTTGGTCACAGCGATCCTTTTCACAGCCACTTTCAGGTTAGCATCGGACTCCACTACGCAAGGGCTTTTGCCGCCCAGCTCCAGGGTAACGGGCACCATTCTTTTGGCAGCCATCTCATAGATGATCTTTCCAATGGCCGGACTACCGGTAAAGAACACATGATCAAAACTGAACTCATTCATCATGGCCGGGATCACCACTGCGCCATCCCCTTCCACCATACTGATATACTCCGGTTCAAAGGTCGACTCAATAATCTTGCGCATCACCACCGCCGTGGCAGGTGCAAACTCACTAGGCTTCAGCACCACCACATTACCTGCTGCTATGGCGCCCACCAGTGGACTGAACAATAGTTGCAGCGGATAGTTCCAGGGCCCGATGATCAATACCACACCCATTGGCTCCTTATAGATATAACTGGTCGATGGAAGATTGAGCATATTGGTGGACACACGCTCAGGACTCATCCAACGCTTCAGGTCCTTGATGGTAGCCTTGATCTCTGCCAGCACAAAACCGGTTTCGGTGATCCATACTTCCTCCTTATTCTTATGCAGGTCGCGATGCAGGGCATCATATAATTCCGCTTCATGGTGCAAGAGCGCTGAACGTAAACGCTCCAGCTGGGCGCGCCGGAAACCATAGGAACGGGTAGCACCGGATTGGAAATACTGACGCATGGCATTCAGTTTACCGGTCAGCGCAGAGGTGCTTACATCAGCAGATGGGGCAATCGATTGGGTCATCATGGACTAATTTTATTGTAATGATTCAGGTCAGCTTCAACGGGGACAGCCTCACTATACTAAGTTAACATCATTTCAATACTTGCGCTACAATTAGCCAGAAATGGACAAGAAGACCCTGGCAACAGGTTTTCCCAAACCAATCAGCCGAATGATTAATTTCGCTGTATGCTGAATGACGAGCATTTTATGCGACACGCCCTCCGGGAAGCCCAAAGGGCCTTTGAAGAGGGCGAAGTACCAGTGGGCGCAGTGGTGGTCATGAATGGCAGGGTGGTAGCGAGGGGTTATAACCAGGTGGAAAAACTGAATGACCCTACGGCGCATGCCGAAATGATCGCCCTGACCTCTGCCTTCAACCTTCTGGGTGCCAAATACCTTCCTGATGCCACCTTGTATGTAACGGTGGAACCCTGCCTGATGTGCACGGGTGCCCTATACTGGAGCAAGGTTGGCCGTATCGTTTGGGGCGCGAGTGATGAAAAGAATGGTCATGAACACATCACGCGCGACCAATGGCCATTTCACCAGAAAGCCACCATTGAAAAAGGAGTACTGAAAGAAGAATGCGCGCAATTGATGAAAGACTTCTTTAAAGCCAGGAGATAACCCATAAACTTTCCGGGAACAATTCAGGTAGGCACAAATATGGGGAACGTATTAATTCAACATTTACACCAAGAAACCATACACTAAGATTTCTGCTGCTTTTAAATATTCAAGTGCTGGCGGGGATCGCCATTACCAAGGTCAGCACCTTTACAGTTTAGGTATCCATCCCGGTATTCCCGGTAGTATACTCCTCCACAACATCTGCAATGGTGACCTTCCGGCTGACATGCCCTACCATTTTTTCGATGCCCTGTTTACGAAGGATATCCCGAACCTTGGAGTGAGCGTCAACAATACGGAGGAGCACCCCTTGCTTTTCCAACTGTTCCGAAAGCTGGAGCAGCATTTTGGAGCCCGATACATCTACATAGATCGAAACGGACAGGTCAAGCACCACCAGTTTCAAGTCCTTTCCCTTGTCCAGGATCTGCTGTGCGATCTTCGTTTGGAGGTTCTCGCTGTTGAAATAAACGATAGCTGTTTCCGGCCGAAGGATGAGGATACCCGGATATTGGATATTCTCAGGATGTCGCGCCACATCAGAATAAGAATGGGACTCCCCGATCCGACCCAGCACAGCAACATAGGGATCAGACCACCGTTTGATCAGCATCACCAGCGACATCATAACAGCCAGCAATACCCCTTTTAATATGCCAAAGAGCAGAACAGATCCAAAAGCGAACATTGCAACGGTAAATTCCATCCGGCTTAGTTGGCGAAGGCGTTTGAGTTCTTTCACTTTGATCAATCCCGACACTGCATGTAATACAATAGCAGCCAGCATCACTTCAGGAAGGTTATACAACAATCCCGTCAGGAACAACAGGATGATTGAAAGTGCAGCAGAACAGAATATAAGGGACAAAGGGGTTTTGGCACCTGATTTATCATTGACCGTTGACTGTGATAACCCTCCTGCCACCACATAGCCACTGAAAAATGCCGTGCCAAGATTGGCAAATCCCATGGACAATAATTCCTGCCTTGCATTGACATCATAACCATGCTTGATGGCAAAAGTGCGGGCCGCAGACACAGTTTCTATATATCCCATAAGGAAGCAGGCAATGGACAATTCCAAGACCCCATCCACGTCCTTGAAACGCAGGGATGGACGGCCGAAGGAAGGTAGCGTGCCGGGTATATTGCCGGTAACATGAATACCAAAAGACGCTAAATTGGTAAGGCTAACCACTACTATGGAAAGAATGACCACTGCAAGGGAAACGGGCTTACCAGGGAAATAGCGATCACCTAAAAAGAGCAGCAGTAATGCAACCAGGCCAAAGAGCAATACTACCCAATTTGAATCCGGAATCCGCTGCACCAGCAACCAAATGCGTTCAAAGAAATGGGCACCACCTCCTTCTACCCCAAAGAGTTTGGGAACCTGTGTGACCATAATAGAAAGGGCAGCCCCGGCTTTAAAACCGAGCAGGATACTGTCACTGATAAAATTCACCAATGAACTTAGACGGAAACCAAAAGAAATAAAACAGATCAATGCCACTGCCAGTGCAGACAAGGCGGCAATGGCGGCCCATCGGGCAGGATCACCGCCGGAAAGGGTGGCCACTGTAGACCCAACCATCAATGAGATAGCGGAGGTAGGACCTATAGCCATTTGTTTTGAGGTGGTGAAGAAGGCAAATACCAAACCTCCTACAAGGCAACAATAGATCCCGAAATAAGGTGGAACACCTGCCAGGGTAGCATAGGCCATCGACTCCGGTAATACAAAGGAAGCAAGGGTGACACCAGCCACCAAGTCACTGGTCAGCAGGCCCGTTTGATACCGTGGCATCCAGTTAAGGATAGGCATATAGGAACTAAGCTTCCCAATGATATTCGCTAGGGGCATTGGCTGAGATCAGGCTATGAATTTACCACTATTCCCGGGCAGCAGCATCACAGTACCCCATGTAACGGATAAATGATCATCCCGTATAGGGCATAAAAAAACGGGGTGAAATGCATTCACCCCGTTTGGTTCAATTCGAAAAGATCAGCGATCCCACCACAACCTTGATGTCACATCTGTAATATCAGGCGCATTGGCCCCATTCCGGCTGGTTTCCACAGTGGGGTAAACCAACCTCCTGACAAAAGCTGATGTAGAGGCGTTCAGCGGCAATCCAAAATCCTTGTACTGGTAATCCGCACGCCTTGCATCCGACCAGGTTTCCGGACTCAGGAAGAGCGCCTTGTACTTTTCCTTAAAGATCAACTCAAGGGTCAGGGCATCGGATCCAACTGCAACACTGGCATCATTCAGGTAGGCATCCCGGTCTGCAGCGGCAACACCCATCTTATCAAAACTTTCCCTGATTCCCTTCAGGTAGGCGGCATAAGCCCTTTCCCTGTTGCCTGCCCTCAATGCAGCTTCCGCTTCAATGAAACGCACTTCTTCCAAACTTGCAATATAAAGTGGCGAACCGGTGCTGGAATAATACCCGGTGGTATTGATATAGCATTCCTCATTATTGATGCCGGATCCGCTCCTTCCCCTTCCATTTGGCGTACCCCTGTAATCACCAAACTTGGTTGGGTCCGTCATTTTCTCGAGGCGCTTATCAAAAATGCCAAAGCTCTTGCCGTTCATGGCATCGATCAACTGCTCCGATAACCAGCCGTCGAGCAGCAACGCCTGGTTGTTGACCGCCACCTGGCACCAGGGGTTGCGCACATCGAAGGTCCTGATCGCAGCATCCTGTCCTGGTGCAGTATAAGCAGCTTCAACTTCTGCCAGAACAGCGGAAGCATTGTAATTGGTGGTCTTGCTTACCCTATTGAGCATACGGGCTTTCAATGCATGGGCTGTCCTGACCCAGGAGGCAACATTCCCATTATGGATCAGGTCGGAATTATCGGTTGGCAATGTGGTGCCAGCGGGTGTCTGGCCCAGCAAGGCAATGCCATCATCCAGCAATTTCAGGATACTGGCATAGATGGTTTCCGCATTGTCATAGGTAGGCGCTACACTTGCCCCTGTAAAAGCATTACTGAATGGTGCTGCACCCCAGAGGTCATGCACATGGATCAGGTCCATCGCCTGCAGGACCTTTGCCACACCCTGGTATTGGGTGGAACCATTCTCAACGCCCAACTGGTGCAGGTCGTAGGCATCACTCATGTTATCATACAACTCCGTCCAGGTACCACTCGCATCAATGGGTTCATAAGTATCGGCCGGACTGGCTGCGTTGGGCGAAGACAGGTACTGCACGTAATAGGAAGTAATATTGGAAACCCTGAATACATTTTGGGCTGCATCATAGGTCACCCTGGATAGCAAACCTTTAATGGGAGGTTTGGTGGCCGCGTTTGGATTGGTATTCACGTCCAGGTACTTCTCACAGGAACTGAGCCCCGTTACCAACCCGGCCATTATGATGAATTGGGTTATCTTTTTCATGATCGATCAGGTTAAAAGTTTAAGTTCAAGGTTAGCAACAGGCTTCTTACGGCAGGGTAGGTAAATCCACTGAAGGCATCCACATTACTTCCTGCTGAAGAACTGGAACTCTCAGGATCGAAACCTGAATAATTGGTAATAAGCCAAAGGTTGTTCCCTGTAAGGGTAATGGAAGCACCATCAATAAAGGTCTTGCCTAACAGGTCCCTGGAGAACTGGTAGCTGAGGCTGAGGTTGCGCAAACGAACCCAGGAAGCGTCTTCCACAAAATTCTCTGTGATAGACCGGTACACATTCCTGTAATAACCATTGCCATAATTGCGGCCATCGGGACCTACCCCTTGTCCCAACCATACGGACTGGGTATTGGTGGTTCCATTATTCAATACACCATTGAATACCCTAGTATCGTTACGGTTCTCTGTATAGGCCGCAATACCAAATGCACTCATGAAATTATCCAGCTGGTTGTAGCGGAACTGGCCCTGCTGGGTATCGAACAGGAAGGAAAGTGACAAGTTCTTATAGGTGAATGTATTGGTGATACCACCGATCCATTTGGGCTGAGAGTTACCAAGGATACGCTGTGCCCCGTCACGAACAGGGAATCCAGCATTAGAACCACTACTGGCGATCACCCATGGCAGGCTGCCATCAACAGTGGTCTTGTCATCTTCCTTATCACCGTAATACCTGAGATAGGTTGACCCATAAATATTGCCTACTGGATAACCGGGAACATACTTCATCGTTGCCGTTGAGCCTGCATAACCAAACTGGCTCGCAACCGTGATCTCGGTTAGGCCGGAGGTCAGGGCCAGCACCTTGTTGCGGTTACGGGAATAGTTCACACTTACGTCCCAACGGAAATCACGTGTTTCCACCGGTGTGGCGGTCAACCCGATCTCAATTCCCTTGTTCTCCAACTCACCCGCATTCAGGAAGAACTGCGTATAACCGGTGGATGGTGACACGCTTACAGGGATGATCTGGTCTACACTCCTGAGCTTATACCAGGTGAATTCCAATCCCAGCCTGTTCTTCAGGAACCTGAAATCCGCCCCCAGTTCAATGGTCTTGGTGCGCTCCGGCTTCAGGTTCAGGTCACCACGAGAATCCGCCCTGGTCCAGAGGATCTGGCCGTTGGATTGCAATTGGGTGGAGGTATAATAAGAGTTGTTCCGGTAGGGATCGGTATCCTTACCGATCTCTGCATAGGAAGCCCTGAGTTTTCCAAGGCTGATCCAATCCGGCAGGTTGAACATGTCAGAGAAGACATAAGACAAGCTGGCTGATGGATAGAAGAAAGAGTTGTTACCCTTGGCCAGTGTGGAAGACCAGTCATTCCTTCCGGTCAGGGTAAGGAAGAGGTAATTATCCCAGCTCAGGGTAAGGTCCCCGAAAACACTGACAATACGGTACATGCTATTGTTCTGGCTATTGGTCCTGAACTTGGTATTGTTGAGGCTCAGCAGGTCCGGTATATCCAGTTCCTCACCCTCGGCAACCAGGCTCTGGAATTTTCTGTCCCTAACGTCATGGCCTACCCGAAGAATTGTATTGAACTTATCTGTCCATGATTTGCGCATGGTAGCGATCAGGTTGGAGTTGAGGATCCTGTTGTTGATCCGGTACTCATACACGAAGCCTAAACCGTTATCCTCATATGGCCTTTCCCCGGTAATGCCCTTAGGGCCGGGAGCTGTATGTGTCCTGAAATCCGCATAATAGTCGATCCCGAAACGGTAGTCGATCGTCAGCCATTTCACAGGGCTATAGCTTACCAGGCCATTGGCAATGATCCTGTTCACGTCATCCTTGTAACGGTTGGTGGCCGTACCATAAACCGGGTTGTTGTTGCCATAGGTCTTCATGGTACCGTCGGGATTGATATAATCCATCACATCCCATCTGGGCGACCAATAGGTCAGGCTTTCATTGTAGCGATCTGCATTGTAGCGGTAGCCACCGGAATTGATGTAATAAATGGATGGGCTGAACTTCAACTTTTCACTCAACTTGAACTGGCCACCGATCCTTGCGGAGATATTCTTGTAATCCGTATTGGGAATGGTTCCGTTCTGCTTGAAATAGGAGAAGGAAGAGGTGAGCAATGCCTTTTCTGTACCACCCGACAAATTCACACTGGCCCGGAATTGGTTACCATCCTGGTAGCCCTGCTTGTAGTGATGGTAGATGCGGTCAGGATGGGTGGGATCAATCGCCTTGGCCGCTTCAGTGGTTGGCCCCCAGCTGGGCCAGAAACTGGCCGGATCATACACCCCAAGGTAACCCTGGGAATAGGTGCGTTGTACATCGGGGAACTTGTTCACCTGGTCAACACCATAAGTGGTAGAGAAATTCACGCGCATCTTGCCGGACTTTGCCGATTTGGTGGTGATCACCACCACGCCATTGGAGCCGGCCTGACCATATAGGGCTGTTGCGGCGCCGCCCTTCAGTACGGAAAGCGTTTCAATGTCATCAGGGTTGATATCGGCAGCACGGTTGGACATACCCCTCAGGCCGGATTGGTCATTACCCGACAGACCGGTGGTGGTACTGTTATCCATAATGATCCCATCGATCACGAACAAAGGCTGGTTGTCTTTGGAAGGATCCAATGACTTGATACCACGGATAACGATCCTTGAACCTTGTCCGGGTGCACCACCCGTACTGTTGATCTGCACCCCTGCCAGCTTGCCCTGCATGGCATTGAGCACGTTGGGTTGCCTGGCATTTACCAGGTCAGTACCCTTGATCTCCTGTGCAGAATAGCCCAGTGCCCGCTTCTCGCGTTTCACGCCGAAAGCGGTCACCACCACTTCCTCCATGTTATCACCTTCCTTTAGTACAATGGAGATAATGGAGCGGTTCCCTACTTTAACTTCCTGTTGTTGATAACCGGCGGAGGAGACCACCAGTACGGCATTGTTGTCATTGACGACCAGGTTGAAATTACCCTCTTCATTGGTGGAGGTGCCTGAATTGCCTCCTTTGACCAGGACAGATGCAGCATTGAGGGGTTCACCTTTCGCATTGGTTACTTTCCCGCTGACCTGCCGTTGCTGGGCAATACCCAGCAGGGGCAGACATAGTGTGGCCACTATGTTTACCCATAGCAGTAGTTTTCTCATACTGATAAAGTTTTAAGCAGTGTTTAGAAAAAAAGAATTGTGACAAGGTAATATATAAACAATTATTGCAGTTTTATGCAGTTAATCGCATTTTAATGCAAGTTTTACATGAACGGTCAGGGTAGATAATTTTTTCCTGAAACCTTATGCCATTAATTTTGTTTCTCCTTTACAAGTTTTATTCACGCTATAAATAAACATTAATACTATGGCATTCACACTACCCGCGCTCCCTTATGCACATGATGCACTGGAGCCACATATTGACACCCTTACCATGCAGATCCACCACGGCAAGCACCACCAGGCATATGTAGACAACCTGAACAAGGCCATTGCCGGCACCCCCAACGAAGGCAAATCACTGGAAGAACTGGTGGCTGTTGCAGGATCCATTTCTGCTGCCGTTCGCAACAATGGCGGTGGCCACTGGAACCACACTTTCTTCTGGGAAAGCCTGGCGCCTAACGCTGGCGGCCAACCGACAGGTGCGCTGGCCGATGCGATCAATGCTGCCTTTGGTTCTTTCGATGCGTTCAAGGAGCAGTTCAACAATGCAGGAATGACACGTTTTGGCAGTGGCTGGGCCTGGTTGCTCGTAAAGGATGGCAAACTGGCGATTAGTTCTACCCCCAACCAGGACAACCCATTGATGGATGTTGCCGAAGTAAAAGGCACCCCTATTTTGGGCGTTGATGTTTGGGAACACGCCTACTACCTGAAGTACCAGAACCGCAGGGCAGAATACCTGGGTGCCTTCTGGAACGTGATCAACTGGAACAAGATCGCGGAAAGGTTTGCTGATGCGGCCAAATAATGAGCGTTTTCACATTATCTTTATAACGATCCCGCAGGTAGCGGGATCGTCGCTTTTAATACATTACCATGAAAAAGAACCTTCTTGCATTTTCAATGATCGCGCTCCTCGCCGCATGTACGGCTGCCCCTGAGAAAAAGGTTGTCGTAATGGCCAGTGGCAAACTCACCATTAATGGCGATGCCATCAAGATCGAACCCGGCACTACCCATAATGAGGCAACCATTTCTGTTAAAGGGGATAAGATTACCGTTGAAGGATTTAATGGCGCCGGCTCTTTCCCGGTTACGGAAGCCGGAACCTATCTGCTGAACCTGAAGAAAGATACCCTTATCGGCGGTTACCAGTCCTTTGGGGAGGCCAGCACCAGGGAAGCCAGGATCAGCCAGGAAATATTGATGGAAAGGATGGATAGCCTGAAACAATTGATGGTAGGTGCCAATGTAAGCGAGGCCAGGAAGAACAATTTCCTTGCACCCGGGCAACTCAAGAAGATCTCCGCAATGGACAATGCCATACTGGTAGGCCCCTACAAAGGTTTGCCCGCCAGCCTGGAAGCCGACAAGGACGGCAAGGTCCCCGAGGTTTACAAATTCGTCACCAACAAGGACGCAAGGGAAACCATCGGCAGGCTGGAGAAGATGTTAAAACAGTAAGTTGTAAATTATCGATGGCTAAAAACCTGTCGGCTATATTGGTCGACAGGTTTTAATTTTGGATGCGGCTAACTTTGCGCCCCAACATCCAAACATGAATCCATCCATCATCATCAGCAACCTAACCAACCCTACACTGTTGTTTTTCCTGTTGGGTATTGTTGCCGCGATGATCAAGTCAGACCTTGAAATCCCACCCCAGATCTCCAAATTCCTGTCCCTCTATCTGTTGTTTTCCATCGGCTTTAAGGGAGGAATGGAACTTGCGCACAGCGGATTGAATAAGGAGATCATGCTGACGCTGGGTCTTTCCATAGTATTTTCCATCCTTGTTCCCCTGTATACCTATTTCATCCTTAGACGGAAACTGGATGTATACAATGCCGGTGCATTGGCAGCAACCTATGGATCGGTAAGCGCTGTAACCTTCATCACCGCCACTACCTTCCTTACAGACAAACAGGTTCCCTTTGGCGGCCATATGGTGGCGGCCATGGCATTAATGGAATCACCGGCCATCATCATCGGGGTATCCTTGATCCGCTGGTTTAGTAATGATGATACCAACACCAATCACCATAGTGTTGGCAGTATAATGAAAGAAGCTTTCAGCAACGGATCGGTACTGATGATCCTGGGTAGCCTGGTGATCGGAATTGTATCCGATGAAAAACAAGCAGAAGGGATCAAGCCTTTCACATCAGATATCTTTAAAGGCTTCCTCGCTGTTTTTTTGCTGGATATGGGTATTGTTGCGGCCAAGCGCATCAAGGCATTCGGGAAAGCCGGGTGGTTCCTTACCGCATTTGGGATATTCATTCCCCTGATCAATGCCGCACTGGCCATCCTGATCGCCCATTCCCTGGGCATATCCGATGGCAATGCCTTCCTGCTGGCCATCCTGGCGGGTAGTGCTTCCTATATTGCCGTTCCGGCCGCACTCAGGCTGGCCATTCCCCAGGCCGACCCGGGATTGTATATCCCGATGGCACTGGCCATCACCTTCCCATTCAATATTGTCGTGGGCATTCCCACTTACTATTGGCTGCTTAGTGTTTTGTAAGGAAGAGGGGTTAACGGACCGCCTTGGCCTGACACCCGGACCCATCTTTTTTTCATTGTTGCTTCGCGATTCAGGGAAGGGGGTCATAGCCACTGCCACCCCAGGGATGGCATTTGGACACCCGCTTCAGGGTAAGCCAAAAACCCTTGATAGGACCATACTTCTGGAAGGCCTGCAGCCCATAAGAAGAACAGGTGGGGGTAAAACGGCATTTGGGCCCAAGCAAAGGGGAGATCACCCATTGGTAGATCCTGATCAGGAGGATAAAAGGGAAGCTTAATATGGTCTTGAGCCAACTAGGCATGGCGTTCTTTTACCATTTGGGTCAATCGCTGAAGGGTTCGCCCTACCGTTTGTACACAATCAGCCAAAAGAGGCAATTCCTTGCCCGTAAAAATGAAAAATACCGCAAGCTGACCTCCCCTTGTCGCCATTGCCGCAAGCAGCTCATGCTTCTGTGTCCGGTAGGCCTCCCTGGTCAGTCGTTTGATCCGGTTCCTGTCCACTGCTTTCTTGAAATGCTTTTTCCCTACGCCACAGCCAAACAAAACGGGTGAGCCTGTACCGTTCACCAATGCGGGATCGAGCCAGAGGTAATAGACGCGATAGGGAAAAACAGCAAAGCTTTTGCCCTTTGAGAAAAGGGCATCCACTATTTCCTTTTTTTTGATCCTTTCTGTATGGCCTAAACTGTTCCTGATAACAAGGGGTTATTACAAAGGTATTCAAACAAAATTAGCTCCGTTCCGGCTAACCGGTGCGGAGCTAATGATTACTATCGTGAAACTCGCTCTTGGCGGGTTCGCTTACTTCAGTCTAGATTCGTCAGAAACGGTCAGCTTCTTACGACCCTTAGCGCGACGGCTAGCCAATACTTTACGGCCATTTGCAGTTTGCATGCGCTTGCGGAATCCGTGAACGGTTTTACGACGACGACGGTGTGGTTGAAACGTTCTTTTCATTTTTACAGTTTTTTACTAACCCAAAGATTTCGTCTGTGGAGAGCCAGACGATTGAATTCCAATCACATGGGGCCACCATGCCCGCTTGTGCCGTGAAAGGGACGGCAAAGGTAGAGAAATCTTTGGAATTTCGGAAAGCAGATTCAAGGTTTTTTGGAAACAAGCGTCTAACCACTTGCAAATCAATAGCTGTTCCGGCAACAATGACTACCTGACCTAAGGATTACTCCTTTTTTCTGGCCTGGATCAGCTTCCCAGGTCAATATGTTCTGCCTGCAAGGCCCGTCCATAGAACAGGGAAGCATGCCTTTCAAAATCAACGGCATCATCAGTGGTACAGAAGCGCCGCTGGCCACCCCTCGTGATCCTGGCCTCCATTTCGGGATGCCGGTGAAGGTAATCCACCAGGCTGGTCGCTACGATCTCCCCCTGTGACAGTACCGTAATGTTCCCTGGAAGGAAGGCCTTTATCTTATCCTGCATCAGCGGATAATGGGTACAGCCCAAAAGGATGGCATCTATTCCCTTGTCATTGGCCAGCAAACGGTCCAGGTGCTGGCGAACAAAATAATCAGCCCCCGGCTTGCCGTGTTCATCATTCTCGATCAGGGGTACCCACATCGGACAAGCTTCCTGGTATACCTCCACGCCGGGAAAGAACTTATCGATCTCAATCGGGTAAGATCCCGAAGCCACAGTCCCTGCAGTGGCCAGGATCCCCACCTTGCCTGATGCTGAATAATTACCGATCACTTCGGTGGTCGGCCGGATCACGCCCAGCACCCTGCGGTCAGGTGCCAGGCCGGACAGGTCATTTTGCTGGATGGTCCGCAAGGCTTTCGCAGAAGCGGTATTACAGGCAAGGATCACTAACGGGCATCCCTGATCGAAGAACCATTTCACGCATTCCAGCGTGTAACGATAAACGGTCTCAAAACTCCGTGTACCATAGGGTGCCCGGGCATTATCGCCCAGGTAAACATAGTCGTACTGGGGAAGCGCCTTCACGATCTCTTTCATCACGGTAAGGCCGCCATACCCCGAATCAAAAATGCCTATTGGTTGTGGTGTTTGCATAGCCAAAAATAACAAACGCCGGGATGCTATCCCGGCGTTCATACAGAGCCTATAAGAATCTTTATTTCAATCCTAGCTTTTTCTTAACCAGGGGCAACAGGTCGTCAGCGGGAGGATAAACGATCAGGGCTTCCTTAGGGAATACATAACCGTAACCATTTTCTTTGGCAACTGAATTAACAGCATCCATTGCTTTCTTCTGGATGGGCTCGCTCAGCTCTTCCTGCTTCTTCTGCAGTTCCTGCTGGATACGCTGCTCTTCACCCTGAAGCTCCTGGAGCTTTTGCTGCAATTCCTTGCGCTTAACTTCCTTAACAGCTGCAGTCATTTTGCTGGAATCAGCATTGAACTTCTGGATGCCTTCGTTCAAGGCATTCTCTTTTTCCTGTGCGCTCTGGATCAGGGCATCACGGAACTGCACCAGTGCAGAATCAGCCTTTTTAGCTTCAGGCATAGCAGCCACTACTTCATTCAGGCTAATGTAACCAATCTTATTCTGTGCATTAGCCTCTGTATGGAGAACCATCAGGCCCATTGCTACCACCAGAATGGAGAAAACTTTTTTCATGCGATTCTAAGTTGTTTCTTTTTAGTTGATTTAGTTATTGTTTTGGTTGTCAGTACTAGTTGATTTTCACTTTATTTAACACCCAATTCCCTAAGCACGTCCTCGCTCTTGTCCAGCTTGGGGTCGGCAAATATAACGGTAATTCCTTCACTTTTATCCAAAATAAAATCGTACATCCTGGCTACCGCAATTTTCTGGATGGCCGTGTAAACCTTGTCCTGTATGGGTTTTACCAGTTCCTGGCGCTTCTTGAACAGGTCACCTTCGAACCCAAAGCGCTTACGCTGTAATTCCCTCACTTCCTTCTCCCTTACAAAGATCTCGTCCTCCCGCTTCTTCTTCAATTCTTCACTCAACATCACCTGTTCGGCCTCGTAGTCCTTATACAACTTATCGAGTGCCTGCTGCTTCTGGTCGATCTCACGCTGCCACTGCTCACTGAACTGGTCGAGCTTCTTCTGCGCTTCCTTATAATCAGGCAGCCTGTCCAGGATATACTTGGTATCTACTATGGCATAACGCTGGGCCTGAACCGCAACGGTCGCAACCAAAAGAATGGCGATGGTAAAGAAAAGCTTTTTCATGGCATACATATTTTCAGGTTTAATGCATTGATTATTCTGGTTCAAAGCCTAACATGAAGGTGAACTTGGCGGCATCACGAAGGCGGCCATTGGGTGTAACACGGTCGAAACCGATACCATAGTCAAATCCAAGCAAACCAAACATGGGCAGGAAGAAACGCATACCCAAACCGGCACTTCTCCTGAGGCGGAAAGGATTATAGTCTTCATAATTGTACCAGCCATTGGCGGCTTCAAAGAAGGCGAGTCCAAAGATGGTACTGTTCGGGTTGGTGGAGAACGGATATCGAAGTTCAAAGGTGTACTTATTGAAGATCGTAAAGAACTGGCTAGGCCTTGAGATATCAGGATTCACATTCGGGTTGGAAGACTCATATACCGGGTAACCACGGTGGGCAATGATATCATAACCCAGTAATCCGAAGTTATTGGTCAAGCCCGCATCACCTACCTGGAACCTTTCAAATGGTGAGAAGTCAAGTTCGCTGTTGTACCTGCCCATGAAACCAAACTTGGCGGCGGCCTTTAACACGAACTGGCGACTCTTGTCGGCGCCCATCGGCTTACCAATGGGAACATACCATTCACCTGTAAAGCGCCACTTATGGAATTCCGGCAATTCATAAGGGTTGGCCGATTTCACCCTGCTGGGGTCAAGCAGCGAATACGGTGGCGTCAACTGCACGCTCGCAGTGAAATTGGAACCACTCCTCGGGAAGATCGGCTGGTCAATAGAGGATCGGCTCAGCGCCAGTTTCAAACTCACGTTATGTGCCGTCGTATTATCCAGGCCCGGGAAAAGGTTAGGATAATTCCTCAGCTTATACTGGGTGAAGTTCAATGAATACACCAGGGTGAAGAAGTCATCCGGCCACCTCAGCTGCTTACCGAGGGCAATGGAGAAGCCGGTTGTCTTCAGGAAGGAGGTATCCCCTGCCTTACGGTCATACCTACCCGTAAATGGATTGTAGGAGTTGGTGAACCTGGTAGAGTAGAAACTTAGGGTAAATGAGTTCCTGCGCTTTCCACCCAGCCAGGGCTCGGTGAACGAAGCGTTGAAGGAGCGGAACTGGCGACCATTACTCTGGAAGCGCACACTCAGCTTCTGGCCATCACCTGACGGAAGCGGATCCCATGTTTCCTTATTGAAGATATTCTTGATCGAGAAGTTGTTGAAGGAAACACCAAGTGTACCGGTCAGACCGATACCTCCGCCCCAACCAGCCGACAATTCCAGCTGGTCATTGGATTTCTCTTCCAGGGAGTAGTTGATATCCACCGTACCGTCTTCAGGGTTGGGAACGGGGTTAATGCCGATCTTCTCCTGGTTGAAATAACCCAGGTTAGCGATCTCACGCTGTGAACGAATCAGGTCGGCACGGGAGAACTTCTCACCCGGAACAGTACGAATCTCGCGTCGGATCACATGTTCCTTGGTCTTGTCGTTACCTGAAATATTTACATTCTTGATAGTAGCCTGGGGGCCTTCGCGCATCCTGATCTCGAAATCGATGGTATCATTATATACTGCGGTTTCAACGGGTTCTACCTGGAAGAAGAGGTATCCATCATCCATATAAAGACCGCTGATATCGCCGCCTTCCGGTGAAAGCTGCTTACCCAGTTTCTTGTTCAGGGTTTCAAGGTTATAGATATCCCCCTTCCTGATACCAAGGAGAACATTCAATAAAGAATCAGGATACTTCGTGTTTCCTTTCCAGGAAATATTTCCGAAGTAATACCTTCTTCCTTCATCCACCTTCAGGTCCACTTTCAGGTTACCCGTCCTTGAAAAATATTGGGTATCTGCCTTGATATTAGCGTCACGGTAACCCATGGAGTTATAGTATTCCAGCACCTTCTCCTTGTCCTCATCGTACTTCTTCTGGTTGAACTTGGCTGAGCTGAAGAGTTTGAAGCGGAAATACGGGTCGAGGTAGTCTTTTGTCTTGCTCAGGGAGAGGAATCCCCAGTCCCTGGCATACTCCTTGAAACTCGGGCGGTGCTTTGAACCATAGCTGCTGGAATCGAAAGTGGGATAAAGGGTGATCCTGGTCATTTCCTTTGTACCCTTCATTTGCTTCTTCAACTTCAGTTCACTCACATTCTCGTTCCCATAGAAGTTCACATCGCTGATCCTTACCTTGCTACCCTTGCTGATGACAAAGTCAAGGTGCTGCATATTCACATAGGCAGGGTCAACTTTCTCTTCGATCTTTACGGTGGCTCCCTTGAAACCCTTCTCCACGTAGTATTTGATGATCATCTCTACCGCAGTACGCTTCATATTCTCCGTGATCACCCTTCCCTTGATCAAGCCGGTCTTGCCTTCCAGGTCTTCTGCTTCGGTCTTCTTGATCCCTTTAAAACTAAAACCGGAAAGGGATGGCCTTTCCGAAACATTGATCTCGATAAAGATATTGGTGCCTTCTACCTTGGTATAGTAGATCTGGACATCCGAGAACAGGTTTTGCTTCCAGAGGTTTTGGATAGCCTTGCTGAACTGGTCGCCGCCGGGAATGACAATTTTATCACCAACTGAAAGACCGGAAATGGAAAGCAGCAAGGCCTGGTCGCGGTATTTGGTACCGGTTACCTGTATGCCTGCAATGGTATATTCCTTAGGGGTTTTAGCGTTCCTGAGGGCTTCCAGTTCAGGGTCAACTGCAGTAGTGATGCTGGTATCTGGTTGTTGCGCCTTTACCTGAAGGCCGATCCCGGAAAACAAAAACAATAAAGCAACAACGAGTAATCTACTATGCATCCAGTTGGTTTTATAAAGTCAGCAAATTAAGGGGATTGTTCGAAAAGCTTTGTTAAAAGCAAAAGGTTGATTGCTGTGAATCCTTTGTATGTCAAGGGTTCCACAAATGATCAACCATTGGCTAATTCTGATTGTATCTGGGCACTGGTCTTACCAAACCTTCTTTCCCTTGACTGGAAATCGAGAATGGCTTCATAAAGGTTTTCCTTCCTGAAATCAGGCCAGCGCACGTTGGTAAAATATAATTCAGCATAGGCCAGCTGGTATAACAGGAAATTACTGATCCTGTATTCCCCGCTGGTCCTGATCATCAATTCAGGATCGGGGAAATCGCTGGTACACAGATAGGATTGCAGGGTATCCTGATCAATTGCGGCAGGGTCCACCTTCCCGTCCTTAACATCATGGGCAATCTTCTTTACGGCTTCAACCAGTTCCCAGCGGCTGCTGTAGCTGAGTGCCACGATCAGGTTAAGTCCGGTATTCTGGCTGGAAAGTTCCAGTGCCTCATTCAACTCCTTCCGGGCATTTTCCGGAAGCATGTTGGTGTCACCGATCACATGCAGTTTGATATTGTTCCGGTTAAGGGTGTCGATCTCCTTCCTGATGGTATCGATCATCAGCTCCATCAGGCCATTCACTTCATAGGCAGGGCGATCCCAGTTTTCCGTGCTGAAAGCATAAAGGGTAAGGTATTCAATGCCCAGTTCTGCGCAACCTTCTACAATGTTGCGCACACTTTCCACACCATGGAAGTGGCCATAGAGACGGTCCTGCCCTTTCTCCTGGGCCCAACGTCCATTGCCATCCATGATGATGGCGATATGGCGAGGCAGTCTTTCCATATTTAATTTCGCTTTGAGCGAACTCATATTTGCAAATTTCAGGGTGCGAAGGTACAAAAATTCAATAGGAAAGCCCGCTTTGGCGGGCTTTATGCAAAAGTTTATAAATTGATCCGGGTCAAAGTTTTGCAGTAGGGCAACGATAGGAACTGAGGTTGAAGCTCAGGGTGACCATAGCTGTCACGAACTGGTCCTTCTGTCCCGAATACCCTCTCTGCCTGCCTTCCACCCCAATAGGGTCCCCCAACTCGTAGCTGCGGTCCTGGAGCAGGGAGGCAACGGATGGTGTACCATCGGGTAAGGGAGGGAATTTATCAATTCCTACATATGTAGTACTCACATCATCAAGGTAATCGGTGCCGGTGAAGCGGTACAATACTTCAAAACCGAGGTTCATTTTGCTGGTAAGCGCATATTTTACCCCAACCCCAAAAGGTATGGAAAGCGCCATGCTGCTATAGGCTTTCCTGTCGGGATAGGCTGCTGTACCCTGACCCTCCGTACCGAGCGGGCGCAGGAAATACTTGGTCCCATTCAGGTAAGCATAGGGGTCATAACTGAAAATCCCCACCCCCAGGGTTACATAGGGGGTAAAGATATGGGCAGGGTCATCCGGTGAGAATTTGAAAAAATTGAAATCGCCCTGCAAGCTCAGTTCCCAGATATTGGAATTGAAACTAAGGTTGCGGCGGTATTGGTAATCATTATCCTTATAGTATTTATCGGCATACCCTACCTTGGCATAGCTGGCACCCACCCTAAGTGCCACATAATTCCCGAACTGTTTCCGGAAGAAGGCACTAACAGCAAGTTTGGGGCGGTTTACCTTGGCACTGGTGTTGAGGTCCCCAAAATAATGGGCCGCACCAAGACCGATACCGATCTCCCCTTCGTGGGTGACTGATTCCATCTGGGCACTGGCGGTGGTTTGCAAGGTGAAGCCGGTAAGGAATAGCAGGACAAGTTTCTTCATAAACGCAATATAAAAGGTTTCCCCTGTTTAAAAGATTAATCACAACGGTAAGCGGGGGACTTTGGTATAAATAAAAACTTAATTTCTGGTATCGAGGCCCCAGGACAATTTGTTTCGCAGGGTCCTTAAAAAATTATTCTCATTGAGCCTGATGATGCTAACGTCGAATTTTTCCCTTTTTACCGCCAGTTGAACGGACCGGGAAACGATCTCCCTCCTGCTGTCCAATGCGCAGATGAAATGGTCGGCCCTACCCTCCACCTCAAAGGAAATGACATTGTCATCGGGCACTACGATCGGTCTTACATTGAGGTTATGCGGGGCCACCGGCGTGATCACAAAACTGGAAGAATCGGGAAAAACGATAGGCCCGCCACAGCTTAGTGAATACCCGGTTGAGCCCGTTGGGGTACTAACGATCAGGCCATCGGCCCAATAGGTATTAAGGAATTCCCCATTCAGGTAGGTATGTATCTTGATCATTGGGGAAGTATCCGTTTTGTGGATGGCAAATTCATTCAATGCATATGGAGTATCCCCGAACAAAAGACGATCGGCATCCAGGTGGATCAGAGAACGCTGGTCAACGACAAAGGTCCGGTTGACCAATGCCTCTACTGCAGAATACAACTCCTCCTTTCCTATACTAGCCAAAAAACCAAGTCGACCGAAGTTGATGCCAAGGATGGGAATATTCTTATCCCTCACCAGGGTAACCGTATCAAGCAAGGTGCCATCACCGCCCAGGCTGATGATGAACTCAATGGTTTCGTCGAGGTCATCAGAACTACTGAAAGTAGAAATGTTGTTGCCATTGAACCGGACAGAGTTGATGATCTGCTCAAAAAAAGGCTGATAGATCACCGGTTCAATTTGCCTCCTGCCCAATTCACTAAACAGAATTTGGATCTCGTTCTGGTCATCATAATCAATAACCCGGCTATAGATCGCCACTTTCATGCTTGCTTGTTTTGGAAGGGGGAAGATACCGCAAGTAGGGCATTCTAGCAATGGACCGAATACCTTAATTAAAAATCATTCTTGAAATGGAAGAAGAATCCACTTTCCCCTAACTGGTTAAAACCATATTCAAAGCGCATCACGATATCGTAAAAAGTCACCACATCAATGCCTGCGCCGGCAGTGTACAGCATTTTATTGACAAGGGAATTATCGGGGAAATTCTTGTTATGGGAATACCCCATATCGCCATAGGCCTTGGCGTATATCCTGAAGGGAATCCTGTCATGGCTCTGGCTTTTGATGGGGAAAGGGATGTAAAAGCTGGTCAGTTCCCGCCTGATGGTATTGCGCAACAAGGCACCAGCCACCCCATCCACCACATATTTTTCCAAACCCCTGAGGTAAAAATCGCCGTACCCGAAGAGCCTTGAATGCACAAAGGGCTGATCGAAGGGCAACCTTAGCACCCCGCCGAACTGCAGGGCCGCAGAGCTCTTCCAACCCAGGTCCCAGGCCTTTGTACCCCTTACACTTACAGAAAACATATTGACCCCATTACCAATTCCCCGCTGTGACAGGGTAAGGTCACCCATTACACCCTTCAGGGGATAAGGGGCATAATCCACATTGACATGGTTCACTGTATAGGATAACTCAGGATAGGCTACCCTCGTTTTACCATTATTAAGGTAGTTGGGATTGACCTCAATGACGGCGCTATCCACCTTATCCACATAGTAGCCGAGGCGGACATAATGCCGGGTCTGCTGCAGTCCCGGGCGGTAGCTGTACTGCAAGGTTCCACCCCATCTTTCCTCCAGGAATTTCCCGGCCTTTGGAAGGGAATCTGCCCGCAGGAAAAACTGTTTATTATCAATGGTAAGGGGGTTTACCTCTTTCTGTGCAGAATACACGAAACTCACGCCGAAGCCATGCTTCAAGGACTTGTCAGCAAAGGGCTGCTCATAGGACAACTGGATCTGCCTCGAATAACCTGTGATCAGCCATAACCTTAACTGGTCATTGCGTCCTGTAGTATTATAGTAGGTAAACTTTGCACCATAATTCACCCGGTCGAAACTATACCCTTTATCAGCCCATGCCTGTAGGTTGCGGTCAACCGGTTTGAAATAGGGAATGGGGAATATATACCAGCGCTCCTTTACATCCACCTGTACATCTACCAGGTACCCCCGGAAACTCTTCAGGGATATGACCACATCATTGAATAATCGCGTATTGATCAATTGCTGGCGACCTACCTGGAACTTCTCCACCAGTTCATTCAGCACCACAGAGTCCCCTTCCTGGAAAGGTAGTTCCCGCTTGATGATATACTCTTTGGTTTTACGGTTCCCACTAATGAAGATCCGGCTGACCAAAAAGGGTTTGCGAACAGAAGCGGAATCAGGAAAAGCAATGCCTTCAGCAGCGGCTGAGGAAACCAGGGACTGCAGGTTGGGGGGATTGAAATTATTCTGCGCCTTCAGGACACTGCACAAACAACAACCTGCCACCACAAGTAGAATACGATATTTCCTCACAATGTTCATTCAAATATGCCGGAGCATGAATATACGGATTAGCCCCCTAATATGCCAATTCTGTGGGAAATAATCAGAGATTAAGATAATTCATCAGGTGGTCATAATTGCTCTTCAACTCATTCTCATATTGTTCTTCGCCGAAATAATAACGGATATGATATTCATAGCGTTGGAAGGTCGCAAGAATGTCTGAGAGTTCGAACTTATTGATCTTCACGCTAACGAACAACAGGCCCTGGCTGTTATCAAAATAGGTATTGAGCTGGGTGATCTGGGCATCATTGGTTTCTACCAGTTTGGATATCTCTGAAAAGGAGAAATTCCGCTTTTCCATTTCCAGCACAATGATACCACCAGGTTCATCAGCCCCGAAGAAGTGCCCGGCGTATTTCAAAAGGTCCATGGAGGAGATTGAGCCCACCCAGGCATCATCCTTTTCTGCCACCGGCACAACGGTCAGGCCATACTCATTTGCCACCTGCACTGCAGTGGTAAAATGGCCGGATGGAAGCACCTTAACCCTGGACAGGTTAGGCACAAGACCTTCCAGCAAGGCCGCATCATCGGCATTCAGTAATTCATCCTCACTTACCAATCCCACATATTTGTCTTCGGCAACAATAGGAAGATGGACCACATTATAGTCATCCATCATCTGCAGAGCCCGGTAAACAGGATCTTGCAGGGAAAGAAGGGGCAAGGAAGCTGATATCAATTCCTTATTGACCACTTTGATTGTTTAAGTATAGACGTCGAAGTTCAGGCTACCGCTGCAGGCTCACTGAGCTTTGTCAAAAATTTATGCAGGATCCTGTTGAACTCATCCGGCACCTCCATCATGGGGGCATGACCGCACTTATCGATGAAATGCAATTCACTATTAGGAATCAACCTGTTGAACTCACGGCCGACAAAAGGCGGGGTGATGGTATCATTATTTCCCCAAACCAGCAAGGTCGGCTGGCTGATCTGGTTCAATTCTTCCCCAAGGTTGTTACGGATAGCGCTTTTGGCCAAAGCGATGATCTTGATCACCTTCAGCCTGCTATTCACGATATCATACACCTCATCTACCAATTCCTTGGTAGCCATTTTGGGATCATAGAAAGTAAGTTCCGTTTTCTTCCTGATATAGTCATAGTCGCCTCTTTTGGGATAGGTATCCCCCATCCCATTCTCGAAAAGGCCTGAACTTCCTGTCAGGATAAGTGATTTTATTCTCTCGGGATGTTTCAGGACATGCACCAGGGCCACGTGACCACCCAGGGAGTTACCCAGCAGGTGGATATGCTGGTATCCTTTCGCTTCAATGAATTTGTGAACAAACTTTTGGAGGCCTCCAACAGAAGTGTGCAATATATCCAGGTCAAACAAGGGCAGGATGGGAACAACCACTTTATGGGTGTGGCGGAAATACTCTATCAGGTCCTTGAAATTGCTGAGTGCGCCAAAAAGGCCGTGCAGCAAAACAAGGGGTTCTCCCTCACCTTCCTCAATGTATTTGAACTTATCCAGCTGTTTGATCTCGTATTGCATCTCTATCTAAAAATAATACTTCCAATGAATTGCTAAAATAGGCCATTTGCCGCAAAGTTAGCCGCATTAGCCCAAGCAGCCAAGTAACCGGGCAGCATAGCTTGGGCCATCAGGAACCATTGACGGCCTCTTGGTTTCATGCTTGTGGAGCAGGTTCCAGCTTTCCTGAGAGCTGGTCAAAAAACTCTCCAAGGTCATGGAAGATATCCTTGAATACCGGAACCACTTCCCCAAACCAACCCATGACCTTCTCGCCCCAGGGAGCAATAACCGGATAGGTAACCGAAGCCTCCATGGCATTATCGCTAAGCAAACCGATCTTTTGAGTGTAGAACAGGAATACACTCCACATCAAAGAATACAACAGGGCAAAGAAAACAATGCCCCCTGCCCGGTTCAGCCAACCCAGGAAGGCCAGTTCTGCTGTTTCTTCCAAGAGTTTACCTGCCAGGTTCACCAGCATTACTACCCCAACCAGGACGAGGATAAAAGAAAGGACGGGCAACCACTTCGCAGAAACATTAATGGTGTCTTTCAGGTAATTGGCCGTTACAGCCGAGAGTTTCAGGGCCGCTGCCAGGCCAATGAACAGGGCGACAAAGGAAAATACTGCCATCAGCAGGCCTTTTGTCACACCTTTGTATACAGCCCAGGCCAATATGCCCAGGTAAATGATATCCAAAGCCATAAGCAATCGTTCTGTTGGGGTAAATATAATGAAGCAAGGGGTTTGAAAAGTCTTGACTGGTTTTCCAACCCCAAGTTTTTTGAGGAAAAAGAAAAAGCGCTGTTCTGCACAGCGCTTCAATCTGTATTTAATATGAAATTAATTGGGCCGGGAGGAACTGGACTTAGCCAAGGAGTGATTTCACCATGGCGCTGATCGCCTTTCCATCTGCCTGTCCGGCCAGTTTTTTGGTGGCAGTTCCCATCACTTTTCCCATATCTGCAGCAGACTGGGCGCCTACTTCCGCGATGATGGCCTGTAAAGCAGCTTTGAGTTCTGCCTCATCCATCTGCTTGGGCAGGAATTTCTCGATCACCTCTATCTCTTCCTGCTCCTTCTGGGCCAGGTCTTCCCTGTTCTGCTGGCGGAAAATATCCAGGGCGTCCCTGCGTTGCTTCACCATCTTCTGCAACAACTTGATCTCACCCTCAGCAGTCACTTGCCCATTGGCGCCGGGCTCGGTCTTGGCCTTGATGATCTCAGCCTTGATGGCACGCAGCCCCCGCAGGGCAGCTTCATTCTTGGATTTCATGGCCTCTTTCATTTCGGCCATCACTTGTAACTCAAGACTCATATGGAATGATTTTAAGATGCACTATTTTCTTTCATCTGGATCTCACGGAACTTATTGTAAAAGGTCTTCGCAAACTGCTTCATTTCCTTTACCAGTTCCTCCTGGTGGGTAGCCCTGTTGAAAGTGTCGGCCATGGTCATCATGGTCTGGTACATGAAATCGGCCATCTCGTCAACCATCATTTCCTTGGTCCACAGGTCGATCCTCAAGGCTGATTTATCTGCCCCATCCCAGAAGGAAAGCATCATGGCTTTGGCTTTCTGGGCATTCTCCGCCGTGCTTCCGGTGGCCGTCCAGCTGATCTGGGAAGGCACTTTATCCGGGTCCAACTGCACGTCTATGGTAATTGTAGACTGGTTCATTGTAATCATTTAAGGTTGCGAAATTAATGATGTTCCTCCAGAAACCTGGCCGAAGAGGCTGGCATAGGCCCTTAGTGTGGCATCACGGTGATGGATGGAAGCATGTTCCTGCCCTTTCTCCACCAACTTGCCCCGCAGGTTCTCGTCTTTGTACAGCAACATGATGGTATGGGCCAACTGGTCGATATCACCCTTAGGCACCATTGCTACTGCCTGCCCGGCAACCTCTGCGGTATCTGGATCTTTCCCCAGGACCACGGGAATGCCCGCTGTCCAGGCCCACTCAACCGGATAAAAAGCATAGAGACCGGGTGATGGGGCCACCAGCAGATAGGCGGAGGCCACTAGCTGGCGAAACACTTCCGGCTCCGGGTCCAGTTCCAGGAACACGTCCGCCCGGTACTTATAGGTGGATAACAGTTGCTCAAAACGAGGGGTCCAACCCGTTGAAGGGCCGGCAATGATGATCGGCATGCTGGTCAGCAGCCATTTTTTCACTAGTGAGTAAGCCTTCAGCAACTCTACCAGCTGCGCTTCTTCCCTGATCGGCCCGGCATAGAGGAAGTAATCACGGCCCCCGGAATACCTGACCTTGATGGATGCCTGCTCCGCCCATTCCAGCGGTGCCAAAGGTTCCTGCAGAATCGGGGGGATAACCGAAACCCGCCTTTCTAATTGGGGAAAGGTTTGTATAAGGGTCTCCCTGGAGGCATCAGACTGGACCACTACCCGATCAGCCGCCAGCCACCCGGGATGGTCTTTTTTACCCAGGAGGGATTTCAGGAGGGGCTTCTTAGACTGCCACTCCACTCCATTGCTCAATAGCAATACAGAGGAAACCCCAAGCTCCGGCCAAATGGAAGCAGGATCGGTGGTAATGAATAATTCAGTAGACAGGGATTTCAAGGCCTTGGCCAGCGCCATACGGTAAGCCCTTCTTTCCCCGGCCAGCAGGCCTTTCCTGACCTTGAGCGGTACGGGCTTGAGGCTGCCGAGTTCCTCGCCAAGATCCCATTCATCGGTGTAAACAGCAGACTGTGACTGATCGGGATACAGTTCTGCCAAACGCTTAAAAGCCCTTACAAGGGCCAGTTCAAGGGGTTCGGGATGCTCCGACAACAAAGGATCCAAATGATAGGTCCAGCTCATCTCGCCAAATTTTGCCCCTGCAAATTGGGGCATTTCGGCCAAATGCGGCAAGAATCCCTTATTTTCACCCTCCGGAAGAATCTCGCTTTTCAGGAAAGCGTTATTTTTGACAAACATTTGCCCTGCGAACGATAATCCCGCCTCTCATATCTCCGGCGTTTGGTTTTTGCAGCCCGGCTACAATAGTGGATCAACTCAATTAGATTGAATGGAGTATAATAGTACAAGAAACCACCTGGTCATGCGTGAATATGGCCGGCATATCCAAAAGATGATCGAATATGTGATGAGCATCGAGGATACGGTAAAGCGCCAGAAGAATACCCAAGCCGTTATAGAATTAATGGGCTTCCTGAATCCCCACCTCAAGAATGTGGAAGACTTCAGGCATAAGCTTTGGGACCACCTCTTCCTGATCAGCGACTTTAAACTGGAGGTAGAATCACCCTACCCGATCCCTACCAGGGAAACCCTGAAATCAAGACCAGCACCCTTAAAATACCCTGCTTCCCATCCCAAGTTCTCCCATTTGGGCAAGAACCTTGAAACAGTTATCAATAAGGCCCTGAGTGAAGAAAATCCTGAAAAACGCAAGGGTTTCGCCAATGCCATAGCCTATTATATGAAACTGGCCTATGCCAACTGGCACAAGGAAATTGTTCATGATGATGCCATCCAGGGCGAACTGAACTCCATTACCCAGGGACAACTGGAGTTCACCAATACACCCTATGTAAAGAGCTACCGCCAGAATGAGGGTGGACGCGACTTCAGGCAAGGCGGGGGTGGCAAGCGTCCGCAAAAATTCCAGCAAAGAGGCGGCGGAGGCGGAGGCAACCGCAATAGCGGCGGAGGCGGAGCCAGCAATCGTCCGGGTGGTGGTAAATTCAACAAGAAACGCTTTAAGTAATCCACCAGTACGAGCTATAAGCAGAATAATCAAGTATTCACATAAACGCCAACCATACCAGCAGGCATGGTTGGCGTTTATGTTTTTACCCCTCCCTTATTTGACCATAACTGGCGCAGGAAGCAACAAAGAACCTGCAGAACCATGCTGCCCTCTTTCCTGAAAGCCTAATTTCATCGTATTTTGCAGCCCTGTTCATCAGGAAAATTTACCATTACCAACCACCCAGTTCATGAATAGCTTCGAAGTAATCGGCGGAAAAAAATTACAGGGCACCATCATCCCGCAGGGTGCCAAGAATGAGGCCCTCCAGATCATCAGCGCAGTAATGCTCACTCCCGAGCCAGTTACCATCAGCAATATCCCGGATATCCTGGATGTGAACCTGCTGATCGAACTGCTGGCGGATATGGGCGTTAGCGTAGACAGGTTAGACAGGCATACCGCCATTTTTAAGGCCGATAATGTAAATGTCGATTACCTCTCCAGTGAAGCCTATCGCAAAAAGAGCGGGCGCCTGAGGGGATCGGTGATGCTGGCCGGACCCATGCTGGCGAGATTCAAAAAAGCCTTTATTCCCAAACCGGGCGGGGACAAGATCGGCCGCCGCAGGCTCGACACCCATATCATTGGCTTCGAGAAACTCGGCGCCACCTTTACCTATAACCCCGATGACAGCTACTTCCACCTGGATGCTTCCAATCTTCGCGGCACTTATATGCTCCTGGATGAACCTTCCGTAACCGGCACTGCCAATATAGTAATGGCCGCGGTAATGGCCAGGGGCACCACCACCATCTATAACGCAGCTTGTGAGCCCTATCTCCAGCAACTCTGCAAGATGCTCAACAGGATGGGGGCTAAGATCAGCGGGATCGGCAGTAATATGTTGGTCATTGAAGGCGTGGATTACCTGGGTGGAACCGAACACAGGATGCTTCCCGACATGATCGAAGTCGGCTCTTTTATTGGTCTTGCGGCCATGACGCAGAGCGCCATCCGCATCAATGGTGCAGGGGTGGAACACCTTGGGGTGATCCCTGACAAATTCCGCCAACTGGGAATCCAAATGGATATTGAAGGCGATGATATTGTGATCCCCGAACAGGAATTATATGAGATCCAGACCTTCCTGGACGGATCCGTACTGACCATTTACGACCATCCATGGCCCGGCTTCACGCCTGACCTGCTCAGTATTGTTTTGGTAGTGGCGACACAGGCAAGAGGGTCCGTTCTCATTCACCAGAAGATGTTTGAAAGCAGGTTGTTCTTTGTGGACAAACTCATCGACATGGGCGCCCAGATCATACTCTGCGACCCCCACCGTGCGGCAGTGATCGGACTGGCAAGGGAGCAAAAACTCCGTGGCATCACCATGAGCAGCCCTGATATCCGTGCAGGTGTTTCCCTGTTGATAGCGGCACTCAGTGCAGAAGGCAGGAGCATCATCCAGAACATCGAACAAATTGACCGTGGCTATCAATATATCGACCAGCGCCTGCAAGCCCTGGGCGCGCAGATCAAGCGGGTAGCCGGATAAACCTTAACAGGTGTCCAGCGTTTATTCCTAACGGTTAGAAAAGCAGCAAGAATTCCATGCAATTCCATACAAAGAACAAGATCATCATCATAACTGCACCATCGGGGGCGGGCAAAACATCCATTACCCGTTACCTGTTGGCCAAATACCCTGAGCTTTCCTTT